>NZ_JBHMDO010000018.1:0-72279 GCF_042431225.1 Paenibacillus aurantiacus
GAACGCCTTCTTGGATGCGGTCGAAGGCCGGCCGGAGCAGGTCATGCGGATCGCGAGCCTTGCGCAGACGTTCGCGAGCGGCGAAGCGCTGACGGCGAAGCAGGCTGGGCGGTTCCGCCGGTTGCTGCACGAGCCGAACGGAACGCGTCTGATCAACCTGTACGGACCGACCGAGGCGACGGTGGACGTGACGCATTTCGATTGCACGGCATACGAGATGCTGGACACGGTGCCGATCGGCGCGCCGATCGCTAACACGCGGCTGTACGTGGTCGGAGCGGGAGATCGGCTGCAGCCGATCGGCCTGGCCGGGGAGCTGTGCATTGCCGGGGACGGCTTGGCGCGGGGATACGTGAACCGGCCGGAGCTGACGAGCGAGAAGTTCGCCCCGAATCCGTTCGAGCCGGGGGAGCGGATGTACCGGACGGGCGACTTGGCCAGGTGGACGGAGAGTGGGCAGCTGGAGTATTTGGGCCGGATCGACCACCAGCTCAAGATCCGGGGCAACCGGATCGAACCCGGGGAGATTGAAGCGGCGCTGCTGAAGCACGAAGCGGTGACGGAAGCGATCGTGACCGGAGTAAGCGATGCTGCCGGGATGGAGGCGCTGTGCGCGTATTACGTCGCCTCGGCGGAAGCCACGGCGGCAGAGCTGCGGGATTGGATTAGCCGAAGCTTGCCTTCGTATATGCTGCCGACGTATTTCGTGCGGCTGTCGTCGATGCCGCTGACCGCAAGCGGGAAGGCAGACCGCAAAGCGCTGCCGAAGCCGCAGGACGGCGCGATGGAACGCGCGGCGTACGAAGCGCCTGTCGGGCAGATGGAAGCGGAGCTTGCGGAACTATGGCGGGAGCTGCTCGGCGCTGAGCGGATCGGGCGGCACAATCCGTTCTTCGAGATCGGCGGTCATTCGCTCTTGCTCGTCCGCGCGCACAACGAGCTAGAGAGCCGATATCCCGGCGCGCTCAAGCTGACCGATCTCTTCTTATATCCGACCGTATCGAGTCTGGCGGAGCATCTTCAGGCGGAGCTCGTGGGCGACAGAGCCCGAGAAGCCGCTCTGTTAATGCTCCCGCCAAGCTATTTCGCGGGGGCCAGGGATGCGGGTCAATGGCAAACGTTCGACGCCAAGCTGGCGGTCGGTAAGGTGGAAGGGCTGCGAGCGATTGCGGCATCCGCGGGAACGGGGCTGTACCCGCTGCTCGTCGCTTCCTTCTTGTTCGTGCTGTCCCGGCACGCTGGCGGCGAGGAGATCTCGGTCCAATCCGGCATTCCTGGCGGGCGTCTGACGAACATCGCGGGTCATATGTCGAACCCGGACGACTTTGCGGGTCTGCTCGCATCCGTCGCCAGCCGGCTTCAGGACGCAGCGGAGGACAATGGCTCATTCGGCTACCGGCTCGCGGACTTGAGAAGACGCGCCATTCCGAAAGGCGACCGCGGCGTTCTTGCGCTGATCGCGCCTCAAGACGGGCTGGAGATCAGCCCAAGCGGGCTGCATCCCTTCGACATGGCGGCGCTCCTGCGCATCCGTCCGCACGAGGTCGAGTTCCGTTTCGCATATGACGGCAGAAGACTGCGGACAACCAAGCTTCAATCGCTGATCGGCGATTATCTCAAGTTCGCCGCTTATCTGGCAGCGCAAGCGGATCGCCGGACGGCGCAGCCTGCGGTGACGCGGGAGAGGGAGGAGGAGATCCATTGAGTGCCGCTTTTTTGTTTCCCGGGCAAGGATCGCAGTACAAGGGAATGTTCAGCGCCCATAGGAGCCGATATCGCATCGTGAGGCAGACGTTCGAGGAAGCATCGGATACATTGGGCTACGATCTCGCGGCTATGTGCGAGCAAGAGCCAGAGGCGGAGCTCGCCCGGCCATCGGTCGCGCAGCCGGTGCTTCTGACGGCCGGCGTGGCTGCTTACCGGGCATGGACCGAGAAGATGGAGGGCGCTCCTATCGCGCTGGCCGGACATAGCTTGGGGGAATATACCGCGCTTGCGTGCGCCGGAGCCATTCCGTTCGCCACCGCGCTTCTTCTGGTCAGGCACAGAGGCTTGCTCATGGAAGAAGCCTCCGCGGACCGGCAGGGAGGCATGCTTGCGGTGAGCGGCCTGGATCAATCGACGATCGAATCGCTGTTCTCGGGACGACCGGAATGGGGCCGAGATTTGGCGCTTGCCTGCTGCAACAGCACGCGTCAATTCGTTTTGTCCGGCACAACATCCCTCCTGCGCGATGCCGCTTGGCAGCTCGAGACAGTCGGCGCAAGGACGATTCCGCTGAAGGTAGGCGCGGCGTTCCACAGCCCGCTCATGGCCGGCGCCGCGAGCAAGCTGGAAGCCGCGCTGAGAGTGCGTGAGCGCGAATTCAAGACGCCGCGATTGCCCGTCGTCTCGAGCGTGACGGGTGCACCGTATGCAGGCGGAGCAGAGGAGATCGTTAACACCTTGGTGCGACAAATGACCGAGCCCGTGCGCTGGACGAAGGCGATCGGTTGTCTCAAGCGGTGTGGCGTAGATGTACTCATCGATTCCGGTCCCAATCGCACGCTCGCCAATTTGGCAAAGGAGGACGATCCGGCTATCGTCTCGCTCGCGTTCGATGATCCGGCTGATCATACCCGGATCGCCGGTTCGCCGCGGAGGAGTCTGCCGGACGCCGACGCGAACCGCCGGGTGTTGGAAGCCTGCCTGGCGGCCGCCGTGTCGACGCGCAACGCGAATGACGACAGGCAGGCTTATGCCGAGGGCGTCGTCCGGCCTTACCGGGCGATCGAGTCGATGCTTCTGCAAGCGGAGCGCTCGGGAGAGGCGCCGTCGGATGCCGACGCGCGGCAAGCGCTTGAACTGCTGGACGCCATCCTGTTGACTAAGGGGATCGGCGAGCGTGAACGGAAGGACCGATTGCGCGCATGCCAGCGGCGACATAACCGGAAAGAAGGGGAATTATGGGTTTGAAATACGTACGAATGGCGCTCAACCTTATTTTGTATGTGGGCGCGACACAGCTGGCGTTCCGAGCGACGGACTGGATTGCTTCCCGAAGCGGAGAGCTGAAGCGACTATTGGACAACAATCCGCCGGCGCTGCTGATCGTCGTAGCTTGCGAGATCTATCTGCTGCTCGCGCTCATGGCCCGCATCCGCGGCCGCATCTGGAAGAGCGAGCCGCGCCGGCTGCTAGATGCCGTCAAATACAGAAGACTCAGCGCAGGCGAGGTAGGAGGATCGATTGCGCTCGGCGCCGGCTGCGCGCTGTTCTTCTTCGGCCTGATGGAGCTGCCGCTGCTGCCGGACGGGACGCTTGCTCAGCTTCATGATTACGTTAACGTATTCTCGAAGTCGGATGCGTTTATATTTGCGGTGCTGGGCGCCGGCGTGATCGGCGTGCTGTTCGAGGAGATATTTTTCCGCGGCATCCTATTCGGCGAGCTGCTGCGCGGGCTTCCGATGCCAGCCGCTTTCGCCGCGCATGCACTCGTCTATGCCTATTTCCAACCGAATCTAACCATCAGCTTCACCGCGTTCGTCCTGGCGCTGTTCTACAGTTACCTGTATGTCAAGACCGGGTCGGTCTGGTCGACCGCGATTGCGGCCGCCACGCTCAATATTGGAATCGTGAGCGCCAAGGAGGCGGACGTTATTGACGCGCTAGGCAGCGCGCATTCCGCCATTGCGTTCCTTCTGCTGCTGATCGGATCTGCCTGCGTGCTGCTGGGCTTGTTCCTGATCTATCGCCATGGCGGCAAACACGCGAATGCAGGGGGCAAGGTGGAGCGAATAGCTCGGGCGATTGCCTGGGCAGGCGTATATATTGCAATCTACTATGCGGTGTTGAACGGCGTTATCTATGTTTGGTCCCAAGTGCTGACCCGTATTGAGGCGATCCGGCCGTGGCTGAATGACGGATTGAACAATTTGTGGGCGCTTGACTTGAATGATTTGGTTGCGGTGCCCATCTACATGTTCATCCTTAGCCGTTACCGCAAGGCGCCTCTGCTGGCGCACTGCCGCTTCTCCCGTATTGATGGCCGCACGATCGCCCAGATCGGCGCGCTGTCCGTGTCGATGGGCTTGTGGGTTATGGGCGTCTCCAAAATCCCGATCGTAGAAGATACGTTCCCTCAGTTCGACACGTTGTTTAACTCGTTGGTAGGAGGACCATTGCTGACATTTCTTGTCTTTCTGCTCGTCCACTCCGTGTACAAAGAGATCTTGTTCCGCGGCTTAATCTTGAACGCGTTCCACGCCGGGATGCCGCTCGCGGCGGCGCTGGCGCTGGATGCGCTCGTCTACGGCTTGCTGTTCTTCCAGTGGGATCCGGCGCTTACGGTCTATGGCGGCATGGGGACGGTCATTTTCGGCTTACTGTATGTTTGGTACCGGTCGATTTGGGCGCCGATCGTGGCTCAAATCGGACTGTTCGGCACCTACTATGCCTCCTGGCACGGCATTTCTGCGTTCGGGCTCGAATTCGGCGCGGCTCACGTTGTCGTCATCATGATCAGCTCGGCTTCTGTCTTATTCTTCATGATTCGTCTCTGGAAGCAGCGTCCATTGGAAGCACCGGCGCAACCGAGGTCCCCTGGCGTCTTCGAAGGAACCGCGCAAGCAAGCGTATGATGCAAGGGTCGGCTCAAGAGAAAGGAGGAGACGCGAATGTTGGATGTAACGGGCTTTCGGTTCCATGCGGACGATGATGCGGAAGAGACAGAGACGGAGGAATCTCGTGAAGAGATATCGCCGCGGGATATCGCGATCATCGGGATCGGCGTCCGCATGCCGGATGCCAATGATATTACCCAGTTCTGGCGCAACCTGCGCGAAGGCAAGGATTCATGCGCGCCGTTCCCTGCGGCGAGAGCGGCGGATGCGGCCGCCTACATGAGCGCGATTGGAATAAATCCGGATAACGTCGATTATTTCGACGGGGCTTATTTGAATGAAATCGACAAGTTCGATCCGGGTTTCTTCCGCATGTCGCCGCGCGATGCAGCGCTGACCAGCCCCGCCCAACGATTGTTCCTGCAGACGGCCTGGAGCGCGATCGAGGATGCGGGATATGGCGGCGGCAATCTCAAGGGGGCGAGCACAGGCGTCTATATCGGCTGTTCGGCAGACGCCATCCATGATTACAAGCGGCTCATCGAACAGGAGGACCCTTCCGGCATACCGATCGCCATTCCCGGCAACTTGACGTCGGTGATCGCAAGCCGCATTTCGTACGTGCTCGATCTGAAAGGGCCTGCCCTCTCGGTAGATACGGCTTGTTCGTCTTCCCTTGCGGCGGTCCATTTGGCTTGCCAGGCCATCCGCGCCGGCGATTGCGAGACGGCGATCGCCGGCAGCGTCAAGACGCTGCTGCTGCCGGCCGATACCGGCATGCGGGTCGGAATCGAATCCAAGGACGGCCGGGCACGCACGTTCGACGACGCTTCGGAAGGAACCGGAATGGGGGAAGGGACGGCCGCGGTGCTGCTGAAGCCGCTTGCCCGAGCGCTGGCCGACGGAGATTCGGTGTATGCGGTCGTGAAGGGCTCGGCCATGAATCAAGACGGCAGTTCCGCCGGCATCACCGCTCCGAACGCGGCGGCGCAGGAGGAGGCGCTCGTGCAGGCATGGCTATCCGCCGGCATCGACCCGGCGACCGTCTCGTATATTGAAGCCCATGGAACAGGCACCAAGCTGGGCGATCCTATCGAAATCGAGGGCATAAGCCGCGCATTCAGACGGTTCACGGATAACGCGCAGTTCTGCGCGATTGGCTCGGTCAAGACGAACATCGGCCACCTCGATCATGCGGCGGGCATCGCAGGTCTCGTGAAGGCGGCGCTGGCGCTTCACCATAAGGAGCTGCCGCCGAGCCTGCATTTTAACCGGCCCAATCGACATATCGATTTCATCGAATCACCTGTCTACGTGAACGATCGACTGGCGCCGTGGCCGAGCGGGCTAACGCCGCGAAGATGCGGGGTTAGCGCCTTCGGATTGAGCGGGACCAACTGTCACGTCGTTCTGGAGGAAGCGCCGTTAATGCAAGATGAGCCGCAGGCTGCAGGCGTGGACGCGGAAGCTTGTCTATTCGTGTTGTCCGCCCGAAGCGCTGATTCGCTAGCCCGGTCTGCGGGTGCTTACGCCGAATTTCTAGCACAGCCCGGCCATCAAGAGCTCAACCTCGCGGATATTTGCTACACGGCGAGCACGGGCCGAAGCCACTTCGAACATCGGCTGGCATACGTGGTATCGGATACGGAAGAGCTGATCCGTATGCTGCGCCAGGTTGCCGCATCCCGGTACGTCGAGAGGGGTGCGACTGGCGGGTCGCCCGATCGGGTGGCGCCTGTCGAGCCGGCCCGCGAGTTGATCGGGCAAGCGGCAAGAGAAGGCTTCGCAGCGTTGGGCAAGGAGCGGCTTGAACGCTTGGGGCAGCTCTATGAGGAGGGCGCAGACATTCCGTGGGAACAGCTATACGGCTCGGAAAGACGCAGGAGGCTGCATTTGCCGACGTATGTCTTCGATAATGTGCGCTGCTGGGTAGAAACCAAGCGCGTACCGGCTCCGCGAGAGAGCGGCGGATGTTCGGTAAGCGGTGAACAGCATGTTGAGCCAAAGACGATCGATGCTGCAAGCGACACCCGCGCGATCGAGGAGACCATCGCGGAACTGTGGGAGGGTCTACTCGGCGTGCGGCCGGGGGAGACCGATGATTTCTTCGCGCTAGGCGGCCACTCCTTGTCGGCCGTTCAGCTGGCCGCGCAGTTGGGATCGGCCTTCGGCATGGACCTGCAGCCGGCTCAGGTGTTCACTGCGCCGACCGTCGGGGCGTTAGCGGATGAGATCCGGCGACATACGTTAAGCTTACCGGATCGGATCAAGCCTATCGAAGGAAGCGGTCCGTATCCGGCTTCCTCCGCGCAGAGAAGATTGTTCATCCTAAGCGAGCTGCACGACGACAATATCGGCTACAACATGCCGGCGCTGTTGGAGATCGAAGGCGAAGTGGAGGAAGCGCGCTTCATCGACGCGCTGAGGACGCTCTTCGCCCGCCATGAATCGCTGCGCACGACCTTCGGCTGGCAGGACGGCGAGATCGTCCAGCGCATTCATGCCGATGCGGAGCCGGTCTTCGAGCGATTGCAAATCGATGAGAGCGGGATCGAATCGGCCGTCCGTTCGTTCGTTAGGCCGTTCAGGCTCGACCGTCTTCCGCTGCTGAGGATCGGGATGCTGACGACGCCGGAAGGCAGAAGGCTGCTGCTGTTCGACATGCATCACATCATCTCCGACGGCTACTCAATCGGGAAGCTTACCGGTGAGCTCGCGACTCTCTACGCAGGCGATGATCTGCCGCCGCTACGCATTCAATACAAGGACTATGCGGCATGGCAATCGAGCAGGATCGAGTCGGGCGCGCTGCTCGCTCACGAACGTTACTGGCAATCGCGATTCGCCCATCCAGCGCCTCGGCTCCGCTTCCCTTCGGATCGCCTTCCGCATCGCCAACGGCTCGGCTCTGCGGAATACGAAGGGAGAACGGTGTTTTTTGAAACGGACGCAGCGTTAAGCAAGGGGTTGAACGCGCTTGCAGCCGAGACCGGGACGACGCTGTTCATGGTGCTGCTCGCGGTGTTCGGAGTGCTGCTGGCTGAACGCTCGGGGCAGGACGATCTCATCGTCGGTACGGCTGTTGCGGGGCGCACCCGCGTGGAGCTGGAGCCGCTGATCGGCATGTTCGTCAATACGCTGCCGCTGCGCCAGCGGCCTTCCGCGGGCAAAACGTTCAGGCAGTTCCTTGCCGAAGTCAAGGCGGATGCCCGCGAGGCGTTAGCCTTTCAGGAGTACCCGTTCGAGCGGCTGGCCGATACCATGTCAGGCGACGCCGGGGCGGATAACAGCCCCGCGATTCTCGATGTCATGTATATCCATCAAAATACGACACCTCCCGTGCTTCGCTTTGGCGACGCGTCCCTGCGCCCGCATCCATTTGATTTTGGCATCGCGAAGTTCGACATGGCGCTTCAGTCTTGGGAGACAAGGGAGGGACTCGCGTTCGCGCTGGAGTACCGGACATCGAGATTCGAACATCGGGACATGACCGAATGGACGGAGAAATACGTTCGGCTGCTGCGTCATGCTGTGGCGACGGATGATTTTGCGCTTGAAGAAATGTTCACGGGCGCTAAGGCACGGCGCAGACTTGAGGAGACGGACATTCGCGCGCGCAAAGAGACCGTGTTTGCGGAATTTGATTTCTAGGAGGACGAATGGAATGGGGATCGGTGAGCCGAGCATACACGGGTTCGCATTGGAACTTGAACGTGATGAAGACGAGGAAGCAAGACGCTATTGGTTGGCTGAGCTGTCGAACCTTCCTGTGCCGGCTGCTATTCGTCCGGACCGCGGGGATGGCGCTTCGCGAAGCAGCCGCCGAACAGTACGGCTCGGCTGGCCGGATGGCGTGGCCCAGGACCTCATCGCGCTGGCGAGAGGGGAAGATACGCTGCTGCATGCTATCCTCGCGTCCGCGCTTGCGGTCGTGGTGTACAAATACGGGGGCGGCGTCGATTTCGTCCTCGGCGTTCCCGAATACGGCGGCTTCGGCGAGTCTCGGGCGAACGGTCTTCTTCCCATCGCATGCAGACTGAGCCCAGGCATGACCGTCAAGGAGCTGCTGAAGGAGACGAACCGCAAACTGGCGGCGGCTTACCGGCATCAGCATTATCCGATCGCTCTGGCGAGCGGCGAGGAAGGGGCGCATCCGCATCCATATGACCGGGTCGTATGCGGGCTGACCAATATCCATGATGATTCCGCCGCGTGGCAGACGGATACGCATGCGCTTGTCTTCTCGGCGACCCGCACGACGGAGGGACTGGAGGGAACGCTGAGCTGCGATGCCTCTCTATATGGCGAGCAGAGCATCGATACACTTGCGGATGTTTTCCTGCACGTGCTGGAGCAGATGACGGCCGCCCCCGATGGAACGATCGGGTCGATCCAGCCGGCGCGACAACGGGATGCGGCGCTCATCCGGTCGACGTTCTCCCCTTGTCAGGACGACGTCGAAGGGCCAGTGCTCATGCACCGGCTGATTGAGAAGCAATCGAAGTTGGACTACGGACGAATCGCCGTGGTAAGCGAACGGGAGAAGTTGACGTATGGCGAGCTTAACGAGCGAGCCGACTTACTCGCTGTGCGCCTGCGGGAGCGAGGCGCCGGAGCCGGATCCATCGTCGGAATTCTGATGGAACGGTCCGTTGGACTCGCGGTTGCCGTGCTGGCGGTACTGAAGACTGGCAGCGCCTACTTACCGCTCGATCCATCCTATCCCGATGCTCGCCTGACTTATATGCTGGAGGACAGCGGGGCCGCGATTCTGCTGACCGGAGCAGCTGGCGCAGAGCGCCTCTGCTATCGCGGGGAGACGATTGTCTTCGACGCAGCCTTCCAAGAGGGAACGGAGAGTCGTTCGAAGGATGACACGCCAGTCGCTAATCCGATTCAAGACGAGAACGCTAATGCCGGAGCGATCGATGTTCAAGCGGACGTATCGGCCGATAGCCCTGCTTACGTCATCTACACGTCGGGTTCAACAGGCAAACCCAAGGGCGTTGTGGTTGCTCACCGCGGATTCGCCAATTTGGATGCGTTATTTCGGCATACGCTTCGCATCACGGCGAAAGACCGGGTGCTTCAATTCGCGAGCGCCTCGTTCGACGCGTCCGTCTGGGAACTGGCGATGGCGCTGTTTAACGGCGCGGAACTGCATCTGCCGCCGCCCGGAGCGCTGGAGGACTACGAACGGTTCACCGCATATATGAACGAGGCTGGCATAACGGTCGCCACGCTGCCTCCGATATTCGCCGAGCATCTTGTCCCTGAACGTCTGCCGTTGCTGAGGCTGCTTATTACGGCGGGCTCATCGTCGAATCCCGCGCTGGCGCGGCGGTGGGAGCAAGCGGCTACTTATGCGAACGCCTACGGTCCGACGGAAGCGACGGTGTGCGCCTCGATCTGGTTAGCGGGTGCGGAGGCAGAGGAATCGGCCGCCTCTAAGGCGGAGGAGATCCGGCATACGGTGCCTATCGGCAGGCCGATCGCGCACGCTGAGCTGTATGTTTTAGGGCCGGACGGTCAGGAGCAGCCGATCGGCGTGATGGGGGAACTGTATATCGGCGGCCGAGGCGTGGCGCTCGGCTATCTCGGGCGAGAAGAATTGACGGCCGAGAAGTTCGTCCCGAACCCGTATCGAGCGGGCGAGACCATGTACCGCTCTGGCGATTACGCCAGGTGGCTGCCGGACGGCAACCTTGAATATATGGGCCGGATCGATCATCAGATCAAGATCCGCGGGTTCCGCATCGAGACCGGGGAGATCGAGAACGCTCTCCTCCGGCATCCGGCTATTACGGAGGCTGCCGTGATCGCGGAGCGATCGACGAACGGCGACGAGTCGCTCTGCGCTTATCTGGCAGCAGCCGAACCGATTGAACCATCGCGAATGAAAGTCTGGTTGTCCGACACGCTGCCTGCGTACATGATCCCTTCATCCTTCATCACGCTGGATCGCTTGCCCTTGACGGTTAACGGCAAAGTCGACCTGGCCGCTTTGCCGGATAAGACCAAGACGCGCGTTGAAACCTTTGCGCCTCTCGCCACAGACACTGAGCTCGAGTTGTCGCGATTGTGGAGCCAGGCGCTCGGCGGCTGCGTCTGC
Source organism: Paenibacillus aurantiacus (assembly GCF_042431225.1). Lineage (NCBI taxonomy): Bacteria > Bacillati > Bacillota > Bacilli > Caryophanales > Paenibacillaceae > Paenibacillus > Paenibacillus aurantiacus. Next base: position 10,714 of record NZ_JBHMDO010000018.1, read on the forward strand.
GGTCCGGACACGAACTACTTCGAAGCCGGGGGCCATTCGCTTCGCGCTGCTCGGCTTATCGCGGACATTCACCGCCGTTTCGGCGTGCAGCTGACGCTCCGCGACTTCATGGCGCAGCCGACGCTGCGCGAGATGGCACGGCGGATCGATTCGCTTGCTGGCGATATAGGCGGTGAGGCGATACCTCCGGCGGGCGTGAGACCGTATTATCCGGTTGCGCCTGCGCAGAGAAGGCTGTTCGTGATGAGCCGGTTCGACCCTGGCTCCGTCGCTTACAATTTGCCTGCGGCTCTGGTCATTGAAGGGGCGCTTGATGCCGAGCGGCTGAAGCGAGCCTTCCGGGACCTGGCCGGGCGACATGAAATATTGCGGACCTCATTCGGTCTCGAAGCCGGCGAGCCGGTGCAATACGTCCATGCGCACGTGCAACTCGAGCTGGAGCAGGAGGATGCGAGGGAGGACGAGTATAGCGAATCATCCTGGCAGACAGCGCTAGGCCGCTTCCTCCGCCCGTTCGATCCCGGCCGTGCGCCGCTGCTGCGGGTACGCGTCTTGCGATATTCGATCTCGCGTCATGTATTGCTGCTGGATATCCATCATTTGCTCGCCGACGGCATTTCGATATCCGTCTTCATTCGCGATTTGCTTGCTTATTACGAAGGAGAGGCAGCGAGCCTGCCATTGCTTCCGCTGCAGTACAAGGATTATGCCAGCTGGCAGTCGGCCCGACTCGCGGAAGGCGGGATGCACGAACAGGAGACGTATTGGCTTCAGCGCTTCCGTCCCCCTATTAAGCCTCTTAGCCTGCCGACGGACTATGCTCGCTCTGCCGATCTGGTGGATCATATCGGGGACTCGGTCTGCTGGGAGATTCCGGCTGAGCATACAGCCGCACTGCGGGAATTGGCCGCAACGGCTGGCACGACGCTCTATACCGTGCTGCTGTCGGGATATGCGCTGCTGCTTGCCCGTTACGCCGGCCAGGACGACATCGTCGTCGGCACGCCCGTCGCCGGCCGCCGTCACGCCGATCTGCAAGAGCTGATCGGGATGTTCATTAATATGCTGCCCATGCGGATCAAGCCGATCGAGCACCTTGCTTTCTCCGATTATTTGGTCAATGTGAAGGACACGGTCATCGAGGCGCTGGAGCATCAGGAATATCCGTTCGACGCGCTTGTTGGCAAGCTGGGGTTGCAGCGGAATTTCGGACGAAATCCGTTGTTCGACGCGTCCTTCGCGCTGCAGAACATGGATAGGGCGCAGATCGAGGCGGACGGACTCGCGATTAAGACGCTTACGCTTCGGATGCAGCCGGTCAAATTCGATCTGACGCTCTGGGCGGAGGAGGAAGGGGACGCCCTTCTTCTGAAGCTGGAATATCGAAGCTCGCTGTTCAAGCGGGAGACAGCGCTCCGAATGGCCGACGATCTGCGGACGATCTATTCCCGGATGACGATGGAGAGGCAGTTCAGATTGGGGGATGTGGCGCTCAAGTGCGACGAAGCCCGGCAAGCCGAGCGAATGCGCCTTGAACGTCTGGAGCGGGAGCTGGATTTGGATTTTGACTTGTAACCGTCCCGCCCGAGCGGGACGAAGGAGGATGCGAGAGTGAACGAGAATCGAAGGATTACGGAGGATAATCGGGAAGCGGACGAACTTTATTGGACGGAGCAATGGTCCGGAGGCATGCCCCGCGTCGCGCTCCCGGGACAAAAAGCGCAGTCGAGAGGATTCTCGAGCGCCGAACGGAGAGTGGCGGTGCCCCCTGAGCTTGCGCACCGGCTAACCCAAGTCGCCAAAGGGAGCGGTCTGGGCCTGTTCACGGTGCTGCTCGCGGCCGGTCAGTCATGGATCAGCCGGCTGACGGAGCAGGAGGATATTCCGATCGCCGTCCCGGCATATGGACGGAGCGAGGAAGAGCGCGGCACATCCGGCGCGAGGCTATTCGTTCGAAATCGGCTTCGGCCGGAGCAATCGTTCCGGGAGGCACTCGCTCAGGCGAAACGGGCATTGACGGATTGCTATCGGCATCAGCGGTTCTCCATGGATATGGGAAGCGGCGCTAATTCCGAAGCTGGAGCAACAATCGCGATTGCGTTCGGCATGATGGGCGTGCATCCGGAGATGGAGATTGAGGCGCTCTTGGACGGCGGTAGCGAAGTCGCGTTCGTCTTCGAGCCGGGAAGCGAGGGGATGGCCCTTGCAATTCATTACAATGAAGCGATCTATGAAGAGCAGGCGATGAGCGGCTATGGCGAAGGCTTCCTGCTCGCGGTGGAGCTGCTGCTCCTGCATCCGGAGATGCCGCTGTCCGCTCTCCGGTTGACGACTGACGAGGAACGAACTCGGCTGCTGTATGACTTCAACGATACCCGAGCGCCATATCGCGACGACTGTACGATACACGCGCTGTTCGAAGCCCAGGCTGCTGCGCGTCCCGACGAGATCGCCGTCATGGCCGGCGGCACGCAGACCACCTACGAGGAACTGAACGCCAAGGCGAACCAGCTTGCGTCCTTGCTTAGAGAGATTGGCGTAGGTCCAGGCCGCTACGCCGCCATCTTGATGGATCGCTCCGTTGACATGGTTATCGCCGTGCTGGCTGTCTTGAAAGCCGGGGGCGCCTACGTGCCGCTGGACCCGGGGTACCCGAAGGCGCGAATCGCCTCGATTCTTGCCTCCCTGTCCATCCGCTGTCTGGTGACCAAGTCTTCGGCGCTGCAGCCATTTCAAGAGCTCGTATGGAAAATGGAGACGCTATCGGACGTCATCTGTCTGGATGCCGCGACCGAGAGAGTAAGCCCGGAGCCCGTGAAGGCGGAGCGGGTGCGCGCGCTGTGGGACCGGGTGACCGAAGAATCGACGAACTCGGTGACAAGAGGCGGGTTCATTAGCAGCTACACCGGGCTGCCCTTCGCGGAGGAGGAGGTCGCCGAGTATCGCGATCGGGTCGTCTCGCTTGCGCTTGCGGCATCCGGTCGGACGGCGAGCGTGCTCGAGATTGGCTGTGGATCAGGCCTGTTGGCCTTCGCGCTTGCTCCTCATGTCGCCCGCTATTTCGGGCTTGATCCATCCGCGAAGGCGCTGGCGCATAACCGTTCGATCGCGGCGGAGACGGGGCTTGGGAATACGGAATGGATCGAGGGTTTCGCTCATGAGCTGGACGCGTTCGAAGCGGAAAGTCTGGATCTTGTCCTGCTCGCGAGTACGGCGCAATTTTTCCCCGGGTACGCGTATTTCGAGCAAGTCGTGGAGCAATCGCTGCGCATTCTCAAGCCGGGCGGCACGCTGCTTGTCGCCGATCTGATGGATTTGCGCCGGAAAGACGAGTTCCGCGGCAGCCTGGAGGCATTTTGGGCAAGCGAACAGGGGGACGGCGTACGAATCGCGCCGGACTACGAGCTGTATTTCGATGAGCGTTATTTCGAGGACTTGCGCGCGGAACACGGACGGATCGCGGAGGTCGAGGTGCTTCACCGGACGGAGGGCTTCCGCAACGAGCTCGGCTACCGCTACGATGTCCAGATCCGGAAAGCCGGATCGGAGGAAGAGGGCGCGTCGCCGCGACAACCTAAACGCAAACGCACTTGGACCGCTTATCACGTCGACCGGCAGCCGGCGTTGAACGTAGATTCTGGCGCTGGGCCGGATCACGAAGCTTATGTCATCTTCACCTCCGGTTCGACAGGCACGCCCAAGGGCGTCGTTGTCCGTCACAAGCCGGTCGTCAATTTGCTCGAATGGGTGACGCGCGAGCACCGGATTGGCCCTGGGGATCGCATTCTCTTCTTGACGCCGCTAAGCTTCGATCTATCCGTCTTCGATATATTCGGCCTGCTGGCAGTAGGCGGGACGATCCGCATGGCGTCGGACGACGAGGTCAAAGATCCGGAAGGGCTGCTTACGATCCTCCGCGACGAGCCGATTACGATCTGGGACTCCGCGCCGGCGGCGCTCCAGCAGCTGGTGCCGTTCATGCGGCCTGGCGAGCTCCCGCGCGAAGAAGCGCCTAGCTTGCGCCTGGTCTTGCTCAGCGGCGATTGGATTCCGCTTACGCTTCCTGATGCGGTCAGGCAGTATTTCACGCGTGCGGAAGTCGTCGGTCTCGGCGGGGCGACGGAGGCGACCGTGTGGTCGAATTATTATCCGATCCGTCAGGTCGATCCCGACTGGGCGAGTATTCCGTACGGGAGACCGATCCAGAACGCCCGCTACTATATTCTGGATGGGCAGCTTGCGCCGCGCCCTTGTCACGTCCCGGGAGAGCTGTACATCGGCGGCGCATGTCTGGCTTCCGGCTATACGGATGCCGCGCTGACGGCCGAACGGTTCGTCCGTGATCCATTCGCTTCGGAACCGGGCGCCGTGATGTACCGGACCGGCGATTTGGCCAAATGGCTGCCGGATGGGACGATGATTTTCCTCGGACGGGCGGACAATCAGGTGAAAATTCGCGGGTATCGTATCGAGCTTGGCGAGGTGGAGGTTCAGCTGAGGCGACATGCCGCGGCGAAGGAGGTTCTCGTCGACGTCTATACAGGCCCGAATGGACATAAAGCGTTATGCGCGTATTACACGGCGGACCGCGAGCTGACGGCTGACGCGTTCCGGCAGCATGCTGCAGGACTGCTCCCGGCGTACATGGTGCCCGCTCACTTTATTCAAGTGCCATCGATGCCCGTGAGCGTCAACGGCAAGATCGATCGGAAGCGGCTTCCCGCACCGGGCGCAGGCCGCGGCGGGCAGGGGAGCGAAGGCGCTGCGCTGACGAGGGCGGAAGCGGCGCTTGCTTCCATCTGGCGGGCAACGCTTGGCATAGAGAAGGTCGGCCCGGAAGACGACTTCTTCGAGCTGGGCGGGGATTCGCTGCAAGCGGTGCAGGTCGTCGCCAAGGCAAGCGAGTCGCGGCTGGGGCTATCGCTTCGGGAGATGCTCCAATACCGCACGCTCCGCGCGGTTGCAGGCCGGATGCGGATCGAAGACGCCCCGGCTGCGGATCGTCTGCCGGATTCTTCATCGCTTGCGGCTGATTATAGCGCTCCGCCCGTTCGGCGATACAATGCTTCTTTCCGGGAACCGGACCTGAACGTGCCCTATTATTATCCCTGCTATCTAGGAGCAATTTATGCGAAGCTGACGCACGAGTACGGCTGCCAGATTCCAAGAAGCTTCTTGCCCATCGGAGACGGGCTTGCTCTATTCACCTATGGTCATCCGGACGACGGCGGGCCAGTCAGCCGCTTGAAATTCGCCGACGTCTGTTCATATGGCGAGTTCCAGCTGGCGACCCGGTTCGGCGTGCGCTCGAACATGACGGTCTTCGCGACGGTGGACGAAGGGCTTGCATGGTGCGAGGCGCGGCTTGCGGCCGGCGAGCTGGTCGTTATGATGGGGAGCTCTTATTATGTCAGTTATTGCAAGGATTATATGATGGACGAAGAGACATTCGCAGGCATGTTGCGGGAACGCGAAGCGCTCGATGACGGGCGGGGACATGAAGCGCCGCATGCCCATATGTTCGTCGTGGTCGACCGCACGGATCACGGATTCGTCGTGTATGACTCGTCGTTCAATTATTTCGGCACGGTAGAGGAAACCGACTTAAGACGTTCGTTCGCCGGCGTAAAGGAGATGGCGTTCATACAGGCGGATCCCGCGATCAAATGGAAAAATGCGGGCAACACGGTCATCGACGTCAAGCTGGAGCATTATGTGCCGCAGCCGGCCAGGGAGCTTGGTATGGAGCTGTTGGAACAATATTGCGCCGTGCATGGGAGCGGCGGTTCTCGCCGGAGTGTCGAACATGGCCAAATCAGACTATTCGGACTGGACTCGCTGCTGGAGACCGCCAAAACGTTCGACGAGGCCGAAGGAAGCGTCGAAGCTGCCGCGTTCTCGCTCGTGATCTTGAATAATTTGAAATATAAATACGTGTTTCTCCGGGACTTTCTGCTGGATATGTCCACGCTCGTGGAGCTTGAGCGCCTCTCGCCGCTCATCGCGGAGACGAAGAAGGCCGTCGACCGGCTGGCGCATTGGTATGGCGTCGCCGATGCGAACCGGGCAAGCTTCGCCGTGCATAGCAATCCGGCGTTCGATGCCTTCCGGCTAGAAGTCTCGCGCGAGCTGACCGAGATGTACAACGCGCAATCGATCGCGTTCGATCGGGTGCTGGAGGAAATTATGCAAGCAAAGGTGGTAGTCTCGTGAAACGGAACTTGTGGGCGCGAGGATTGCGCATTGCGCTGATGTTGAGCGTATTAAGCGGCTGGATGGGGCTTATCCCCGCCGCCGCGAATTCAGAAGCTGAGACTACGTTGACGGTCCATTACAAGCAGAAGGAAGGCGACGCCACCGAATGGAGTCTGTGGGTATGGGGCGAAGGGCAGAACGGGGAACGTTACGCCTTTACCGGAGAGGATGAATTCGGTAAGGTAGCCGTCATCAAGCTGCCTGGCGAGTATCGCAAGGTCGGCGTCATCGTCAGCACGGAGGATTGGAAGAAGGACGGCGGAGACCGGTTCGTCGATATCGCCGGCGGGAGCGGCGAGCTACGCATTATCGGCGAAGGCTATGTCGAAGATTCCGCCGGGCGAGACGTTCCCTACCTCTGGATGATCGTCGCGATCGTGCTCATACCCGCAATTTTGCATGCGATGGAATATGCCCGATCGAGGAAGAGCGAAGGCGCAGCGGGCGGTTCGGCCACAGCCGGATAATGCCGCTCAAGCGAGATTAGAGAAGAGGAAAGATGGATTCGCGGGTAAACCGCTGCCAACGTAGGCGCTGAGCCTGATTGCTCTCCTCGACATGCTTCATCTTTGTGCGATTCCTTACAAATAGCGCCATGCGGCGGCGATGCGGATCTCGATCTGCGTCGCCGTTTTTGTTATCAATGACGGGATATTGTACAAAAAGGCCATTTATCTGAAATACAACCGTTCGCCGATTCTTTAGAATGGGAAGCGAGATAACCGCAGGAGGGAGGCGGGCGTTAGAAAAGCATAAAGTTGTAAGCGCATACTCGATGCACATTCGACGAATTCCATGGAGATAAGGGAGGAAACGAAGGTATGTCACTGCAAGCGAATAGAGCTCATTGGGCAAGGCTGCTCATCTTGTCGCTGATTCTGACGCTGATCCCTGCGCCGCTTAGCTACGCGGCGGAGCGGGGAGACCCGGCCGCGGTTACCGTCAAGGCGTCGGCGATCGAGGGGCAGGAGGACTCGACCAACGGAATTGTACACGGGTTGAGGGCGGAATATTACACGAGCAAGGGGCCGAGTCAATTCGAATTCGACGAGTTGAAAACGACCGCGATCGATCCGCAAATCAATTTCCGCAGCTTCGAGCCGCTGTTCGACGCGCTTGTCGGCCGCAACGACCGGGTCAATGCGCGTTGGACGGGCAAAATCACGCCGGCTTACTCCGAGGATTACACGTTCTCGATGATCGGCGACAACGGCTTCCGGCTGTGGATCGACAACAAGCTGGTTATCGACCACTGGGTCGACGATTGGGACAAAGAACAGACCGGCGCGCCGATCGCGCTGAAGGCTGGCGTTGCCTACGATTTCAAGGTGGAGTACTTCGAGAATTTCGGAGGCTCGAATCTCTACTTGCGCTGGGCGAGCGCGAGCGTGCCGAAGCAGATCGTCCCAAGCGAAGCATTCTCGCTGCCGGACGGATTCGCTTACGACGGACCGCTCTCCGGCGTCATCGACGAAGCGGGGACTACGGCCGAGCTGCAATTCGCCTATCCGCTGCAGACGCTGCCAGAGGGATTCGGCTCCAAGCTCAAGATGTCGCTGAGCGGGCTGGATTGGCCGATCGGCAGCGCCGTCCTCAAGCCCGGAGACAATACGGTCATTCAGCTGGCGTTCACGTATCCGGTGTATTCGAAAGACGCGCAGCTGGTTCACGTCCGTTATGACGGAACGGGCGGATTGCGACAGGAAGACGGACGCGTCATCGGGGCATTCGTCAGCAGCGTCAGCAATCATTCTACCTTCCAGATCGAGACGCCTTGGGCGGACGACGTCACGAAGGAGAACGTGCTGCCCGAATATCCGCGTCCGCAGCTTGCGCGCGAAGATTGGGTCAATTTGAACGGCGAATGGGAGTTCGAGGCCGCAGACTCGAATGACGGAGTGCCGAGCGGCAAAACGCTGTCCGAGCGGATCCTCGTTCCGTTCGCTGCGGAGTCTGCACTGTCTGGCATCGAGCGCGTCGAAGACCTAATGTGGTACAAACGCAATTTCTCGGTGCCGGAGAGCTGGAGCGGCAAGCGGGTGAAGCTGAACTTCGGCGCGGTCGATTATTTGGCGACCGTCTATGTGAACGGCCAGAAGGTCGGCCAGCATAAAGGCGGCTACACGGCGTTCGATTTCGATATTACCGATTACTTGAAGGCTGGCGAGAACGAGCTGATCGTACACGTGCTCGATCAGACCGACGCCGGCGCCGATCAGGCGGTTGGCAAGCAGACGGTGAAGAAGCTCGGCGGCATCTGGTACACGTCGATCTCGGGCATATGGCAGACGGTATGGCTGGAGCCTGTGGCGGCCGCGCATATCGACAAACTGGATATGACGCCGAACATTCAAACCGAGGAGCTCGTGCTGAAGCCGGCCGTGACCGGCGGCGAAGGACTGACGGTGGAAGCGGTCGCGACGAGCGGCGGCAAGGTGGTCGGGGAGGCGGAAGGAGCTGCGGGCGAAGCGATTCGCGTTCCCGTGCCGGATGCGCGCCTTTGGTCGCCGGACGATCCGTTCCTCTACGACTTGGACGTGCGCCTTATAGACGCAAGCGGGCGTACGGTGGACGAGGTCAGCAGCTATTTCGGTATGCGCGAGATCAAGATCGGCGTCGTGGACGGCAAACAGCGCATGCTGCTCAACGGGGAGTTCGTCTTCCAGATGGGGCCGCTCGATCAGGGTTACAATCCGGACGGTCTCTATACGGCGCCAACCGATGACGCGTTGAAGTTCGACATCGAAGCGGTCAAGCGGCTGAACATGAACATGATCCGCAAGCACATCAAGGTCGAACCGGCACGCTGGTATTATTGGGCGGATAAACTGGGCGTTCTGGTCTGGCAGGATATGCCGAGTCTCGAGGATCGCCAGAACAACCAGGGGAGAGACATCTCGCAGGCGACGAAGGATCAGTGGCTGAAAGAATACGAGGAGATGATCGACCAGCTGCGCAGCGTGACGTCGATCGTCGTGTGGACGGTCTTCAACGAAGGTTGGGGTCAATTCGACTGGGGCGGCCAACAAACGCGCGATGCGGTGAACCGGATCAAGGCGTACGACCCAACTCGCATCATTAACAATACCAGCGGCTGGCAGGACTCGGGCGCTGGCGATCTGATCGACTACCACAACTATCCGCAGCCGAACTCGCCGGTGCCATCCGCGACGCGCGCGGCCGTGCTCGGCGAATACGGGGGACTGGGCCTGCATGTTCCAGGGCATGAATGGAGTCCGCTCGTGTTCTCTTATCAAATGATGAGCAGCAAGGAGCAGCTGACGGATCGGTATATTCAGTATATCGACCAGCTGAAGCAGTTCAAGAATAACCAAGGGTTGAGCGCGGCGGTGTATACGCAAATTACCGACGTCGAATATGAGATCAATGGACTTCTTTCGTACGACCGGAAAGTGGAGAAGATTGATTTCGAACGCGTCGCCAAAGCGCACCGGGAGCTGATCGGCGGGGTGGCGAAGCCGGATTTGGCCGCCGCGATCGAAGCCGCGCGCAAGCTGACCGAAGGTCTCGTCGCTGGCGAAGGTCCAGGGCAATATGCTCCGTCTGTAATGGATGCGTTCGCAGCGGTCGTCACAGAAGCGGAGACCGTGTATGCAGACGCGTCCGCAACACCGAAAGCAATCGCTGCCGCGATCGCCAAGCTGACGGAAGCACGCGCCGACTTGTTCGCCGGCGTGAACGATCCGATTGCGGCCGGGGCTGACACGGATAGCTTCGATAGCGCTTCGCTCGATGAAGCGTGGTCTGTCTATCGGGGTGATGATACAAAGTGGAGCTTAAGCGAAAATCCGGGCAGCCTGACGATCCATACGCTCCCCGGCGATAGCTACGAGAATGCCAACTCGATTCGTAACGCGTTCCTGCAGGACGCGCCGAGCGGGGATTTCTCCATCACGCTCAAAGTGACGTCGCCGATCCAGAAAAACCACCAGCAGGCTGGACTGCTCGTGTGGAACAACGAAGACAACTACATTCGGCTTGGCCATGTATGGGATACGAACGGCTCTACGGGTAAGACGCTGGAGACCGCCTACGAGAAGAACGGCATCTACCGGAAAGCGGCCAACATGAAGCCGCATCCGGGCTACGACACCTCTTATCTGAAGATAAGCAAGACAGGCAACACGTACACGAGCTACTTCTGGAATGGCACGGCATGGCGGCAGGCGGCGGATCCGGTAACGGTCGACCTCGGAGGCCATTTGAAGGTCGGCCTCTATGCGATCGCGGCCTTGGACGGCACGTCGATTCCAGCGAAATTCGATTACTTCGCCGTTGAGACATCGCTAAGCGCAGCGAGCGTAGCGGCGGCAATCACGACCATCACGAACCCGGCAGCTGGCGCAGGCAAGCTTGAACTGCCTGCCGTTCCGGAAGGCTTCGCGATCCGGATATCTGATTCCAGCGATGAAAGCGTGATCGCACTGGACGGCACGATCCATTCGCCTGCGTCGAATCAAGCGGTCACGCTCGTGCTTCAAGTGTCGCGCGTCTCGGACGGCAGCACGGCGAATACAGCGCCGATTACGGTTACCGTGCCCGGCCGAGCAGAGCCGTCAAATCCGGCAGCTACGTTGACCGGCACGTCTGCAGCTGAGCCGGGCGGCAGCGTCGAGGCGGTTATCGGCATCGCGGGCTTGGACGATGGGTTCACGACGCTGGACGTCATTGCCCACTACGATCCATCTCAATTATCGTTCGACCTGGTCGCCTCCGGGGATGGGAGCAGCCGGACGTACGTCCTGGCGGATTCTGCGTTCAGCGAGCCTCGGGATGGGTTCCGCGTCGTCGGCACGGCGGTGAAGCCAGCCGAGGGTACGATCCGGATTCTCATGGCAAGCGTTGGGGCCGCGCAAGAAGTTGATGATGACGGCCCGCTGCTGAAGCTGATCGGCAAGGTGAAGCAAGGAAGCGGCGCAGGCGCGACGATCGTCCGACTCGATAAGTTCGATATCTCGAAGGACGGCAGCCTGACCGAGATCGATCATTCTGCGGAGCAACGCATCGCCATCGGCAGCGGCAGCGTCGATAAGCGCGCGCTGCGCGAAGCGATCGCTGGCGCGCGGTCGCTCCTTGACGCGGCCGTCGAAGGCGCGTCGCCTGGCCAGTATCCGGCTGGGTCCAAAGCCGAGCTGCAGGTCGCGATCAACGCCACTTCGAGCGTGCTTAACGCTTCATCCGCGACGAAGGAAGAGGTGGCTGTTGCGCTGAACGTCATCCAAGGGGCCATGACAAGGTTCCGCAATTCGGTTAATCCGAACGTGTCGACCGACAAAACGGCGCTGCTCGCCGGCATTGCCGCGGCGCAAGTCCGTCTGGACGGTGCGGTAGAAGGCAGCAAGCTCGGCCAGTTCAAAGCTGGCGCGAAGGCCGAGCTGCGCGCGGCGATCACGTCGGCTGCGGCCGTGCGGGACAACGCGGGAGCTTCTCAGCAGACGATCGATGGAGCGGTATCCGCGCTTGCGCAGGCGGTCGAACGCTTCAAGACGCGGATCGTCACGCTTATCGAAGGGCAGACGCAGGTCAGCATCCGGGATCTGTCCCTGTTGGCGAACGATTACGGCATTACGAGCGAAGATCGTAATTGGCCTAAGGTTGCGGCAGCCGATCTGTTCGACGAAGGCAGAATTACGATCCGATCCTTGGCTGGCGTCGCCCGCATGATTTTGGACGATTGGTCGAAGGCTTAAACGCGGCTTAGGGACGCGTTTCCTCACTAGGGGTTATCCTGACAGCGAGCAAGGCGCTATCGGGATAACCCTTATTGTATGCGAACAAGTCGAAGCTTGCGAGGGAGGGCGACAAAGGACAGAAAAGTATAAACAAAATCGGTAATTTGTAAATACAGCCCGAAGACGTCATTTGTATAGTTAGGGTGTAAACGTTATCTATCAATCGGGAGGGTTCGAACGATGAGACGAAAAAGAGGGCTATGGTTGACGCTGGTGGGCATGCTGGCATTCTCGCTGATGGCGGGATGCAGCAATAGCGGCAATAACGGGGGCAACAACGGGGGTGGCAACGAAGGAAGCGACAAACCGGCGCAGACGACGAATGGAACGAATGCGGCCGAAGCCGGATCAGGCGGCGGGAAGCTCGTCGTCGGCTTCGCTCAGATCGGCCAGGAGAGCGGCTGGCGCGATGCCGAGACGGCCTCGATCAAGGAGACGTTCGAGAGCGACTCGAACTTCGAGCTGAAGTTCTCCGACGCGCAGGGCAAGCAGGAGAACCAGATCAAGGCGATTCGCACGTTCATCGCGCAGAAGGTGGACGCCATCGGCCTCGCGCCCGTCGTCGAATCCGGTTGGGAGACGGTGCTGAAGGAAGCGAAGGATGCGGGCATCCCGGTATTCCTGCTCGACCGCGGCATTACGAAAGGCAACGAGGACTTGTACACGTCGTTCATCGGATCGGACTTCATTCTCGAAGGGCAAAATGCGGCCAAATGGATGGTCGAGGAGTTAGGCGCGGATGCGAAAGTGAACATCGTGCAGCTCGAAGGCACGGTCGGCGCGAGCGCCGCGAACGACCGCAAGAAAGGCTTCGAAGATGCGATCAAGGACAAGGCGAACTACAAGATCGTATACTCGCAGACGGGCGACTTCACCCGAGCCAAGGGCAAGGAAGTCATGGAAGCTTACTTGAAGCAAAGCAAGGATATTCAAGTCGTCTATGCGCATAACGACGATATGGCGCTCGGCGCGATCCAGGCGATCGAAGAAGCGGGACTGAAGCCGGGCACGGACATCAAAATCATCGGCGTTGACGGGGTTAAAGCGGCATTCGAGGCGATCGCGGCAGGCAAAATGAACGTAACGGTCGAATGCAATCCGCTGCTCGGACCGCAGCTGAAGCAGGCGATACTCGACCAGAAAGCCGGCAAGACTCTGGACAAATGGATCAAGTCCGAGGAGGACGTCTACGCCGGACAGAAGGCGATCGACGCGCTTCCGAACCGGAAGTACTAAGCAAGTTTAACGGGGAGCAAACGGGCGAAAATGCGAAAGGAATGTCCTTTACGCATTTTCGCTTTCTATATTAAGATAGCTGTATTCCAAATGGAAATGGGCTCAAAACATGGTCAAACGCCTACTTGCGGACCGGAGCATCCGGTTCAAGCTGCTGCTTTATTTCGTGCTGATCCTAGCCGGATCGATTACGGCGATCAGCTTCATCGGCGGTTCGATCTACAAGAATGCCATCGAGCAGCAGGCCAACAAGCAAACGCTGCAAAGCATGAACCAAGTCAAGAGCCACGTGCAAGTGTATTTGGACGAAATGGACAACATCGCTTTCTATGCAGCCAGGAACGCGGACGTGCTCGAATTTCTTCGCGCGGTGTCCGGAGAAGGGCCGCACATGCGCTCGGTTCGCGAAGGCATCGCCGAATTGACGGACGGCTTCATGCAGGCTCATCCGGAAATCGCGGGCATGGCGTACGTCAGCGCATCCGGCCATCATGCGATCGTGAATTTGGAAACGATTACACGCGATCCGCTGACAGCGGAGACCTGGTACCGGGAAGCGATCCGGAAGCCGGACGATATGCTCATGATCAGCCACCCGATAGGCCGCAACGTCCGCAATACGGCGAACATGAGCTCGGACGACATTTTGACGTTCGCGAAGGCGGTGAAGGACCCGGCATCGGGCGCGCCGGTCGGCGCCGTGCTGATCGATATGCGGCTTGGCATCATCCAGCGCATCGTCGAGGCCGGCGCGCCGGGCAAGAGCGGCTTCGTGTTCATCATGGACGAGATGGGCGGCATCGTCTATTCGCCCGTCAACCGGATCGTGTACCGGATATGGGGCGGCGATATGACAGGCGTCTCCGGCAGCGGCGTACAGCATATCCAGGGGGAGCCTTATCAAATTCTGTACAACACGTTCGCCACGAGCGGATGGCGGATCGTCGGCGCGTTCCCGCTGAACGAGTCGCTCGAGGTCGTCACGAACATTCAGAAATTCACGTTCATGATCGCGCTTCTCACGCTGCTGGTCGCCATGGCCGCATCCTGGTATTTGACCAATTCGATCGTTCGCCCGATCGGGAAGCTCCGCAGCCTGATGAAGAAGGTGGAAGAAGGCGAGCTTGCGCTGCGTTTCCCGAGCAAGACGAATGACGAGATCGGGCAGCTCGGCCACAGCTTCAACAACATGGTGTCGGAAATCAACAATTTGATCGAGCTGGTCTACAAGGAGCAGCAGTCGAAGCGGGAAGCGGAGCTGAAGGCGCTTCAGTCCCAGATCAAGCCGCACTTCCTGTACAACACGATGGATACGATTCAGTGGATGGCGATCGACCGCGGGGCGGACGATATCGTGGAGATCGTCTCGGCATTAACGCTGCTGTTCCGCAACAGCTTGAGCAAAGGACAGGAGATCATCCCGCTGCGCAGCGAGCTTGATCACGTCCGCAGCTATTTGACGATTCAGATGGCCCGCTACGAAGAGAAGCTACGCTGCGAGCTGGATGTGCCGGATGAGCTGTTGGGTCGGCATGTCGTCAAAATTTTGCTCCAGCCGCTCGTCGAGAACGCGATCTATCACGGCATCAAGCCCAAGGAAGGCGGCGGGACGATCCGCATAACCGGTTCGGCGGATGAAGAGCGGATGACGCTCGTCGTGGAAGATGACGGGCTCGGCATCCCGCCGGATCGTCTCGCGCGGATGAACGAAGCCTTGAAGGCGGGCCGCAAGAGCGCGGAGGACAACGGGTACGGCCTATATAACGTCAACGAGCGCATTCAGCTTATTCACGGATCCGCTTATGGCCTCGTCGTGGAGAGCCGGCAAGGCGTCGGCACCAAGGTCATGCTGCGGCTGCCGCTATTACATCGTCATCACATGGAGGAATAGAGATGTGGAAACTGCTGATCGCGGATGATGAGCCCAAGATCCGAAGAGGGCTGGCGAAGGTGCTTCCTTGGGAGGAGATGGGGATTACGGTCGTTGGCGAGGCGGAGCATGGCCTGCAGGCCGTGGAACTATGCGAAGCGCACGAGCCGGATATTTTGTTCGTCGACATTTGCATGCCCCATCTGAACGGCTTGGAATTCATCGAACGGCTGCGGCAAACCCGTCAGGACGGCATCGTCATCGTCATCTCGGGACACGACGAGTTCCGGTATGCGCAGCAGGCGCTCAAGCTCGGCGTCTTCGATTATTTGCTGAAGCCGGTCATGAAGAGCAAGCTTGAGGACGTCGTCGGCAAGGCGGTGGAGACGCTGCGCGAGGCGCGGCACGAACAGCAGAAGCGGCATTTCATCGAGCATCAGCTAGGGCATCATTCGGCTGCGATCCGCAGCACGTTCCTGAACAGGTGGATCGGCGGTCAGCTCAGCCGAGACGAGATCGAGCGGAATTTGGCGTTCTTCAATCTCGGTCTTGGCGGTCTGGTGCAGCTCATCGTTCTCAAGGCAGTGCCGAATCTGGACATCGGCGAGAAGCGCAGAGTGTGGGACAAAGGGCTGCTTGCGTTCTCGGTGCACAATATCGTGCAGGATCTGCTCGCGGACATGAGCGTGCCGGAGCATGTCGTCTTCACGGACGCGAAAGGACATATTCTCATCGTGGGCAACATTGGCGGCGGGGATTGGCATAGCCGATGCGGCGTCCTTCAAGAGCAGGTCGAGCGACTGCTCGAGAAGCCGATTCTGATGGAACTGTCCCCGGCGCTGCATGGCGTCGCGGAGCTGGCGGACGGTTACGCCAGATTGGCCGCGATCATGGAGAATAAATCCAGCCTAACGCCAATCGTGATGCTGACCAAGACATATATCGAGCGGCATTATCAGAATCCGGCGCTTACGCTGGGCGACGTCGCCGAGGGCATCCAAGTCAGTCCGACCTATCTCAGCAAACAGCTGAAGAAGGAGCTCGGCTTGTCCTTCATCGATTATTTGACCGAGGTGCGCATTCAGAAAGCGATTCTGCTTCTGAGCGACCCGCACCTGAAAGTATACGAGGTGGCCGAGAAGGTCGGATACAGCAGTCAGCATTACTTCAGCAGCGCTTTCAAGAAAGTGACCGGGACGTCGCCGACCTTGCACAAGCGGGGCGTAAGCACATGACCCGAGGGCTTAAGTTGTTCGCCTTCTGGGGAATGGCGGTCGCGGCGCTTCTCGTCTGCGCGAAGCTCGCCTATCCGGCGCTGTTCGCGGCAGAGCGGCCGGCGGAGCATTACAACTATGTCATTGGCGTCTCGCAGCCGAACTTGAGCGATCCGTGGCTGATCGCGATGAACGAGGAAGTTCGCGAGGAAGTGAACAAGCATCCCGACATGCAGGTCATCTTCTCGGATGCGGCGCAGAGCAGCGCGCAGCAGCGGCAGGACGTGGAGAAGCTGGTCAGCTATGGCATCGATCTGCTGATTATCTCGCTCGACGATCCGCTGGCGCTAACGGAGACGATCAAGCACGTATATGCCAAAATTCCGGTTATCGTCCTTGGCCGCGGCGTGACAGGCTATGACTACACGCTCTATATCGGGACCGATAACGAAATGATCGGGCGCAAAGCCGGCGAGTATGCGGAGGAGCTGCTCGGCGGGCGTCCGGGACGCGTCATCGAGCTGCAGGGCGTTCGCGAATCGCCGACGGCGGAGGAGCGGAGCAACGGGTTCAGCTCGGCGCTGGAAGGGACGAAGCTGTCCATCATCCAGCGGTTCAACGCGGACTGGCAGCGGGATAAAGCGGAGGATGTGCTCGCGACGTGGTTCGCTCGCGGCGGCGATGAGGCTGACGTCATCTTCGCGCATAACGAGGCGATGGCGATCGGCGCCTATCAAGCGGTGAAGCGCCACGGCATTCCCGGCGTGTCGATCATCGCGATCGATGGCGTCAACTTGGCGGACGGCAGTCGCCGACTCGTGGCGGACGACATGCTGACGGCGGCGTTCACGAGCCCGACCGGCGGCAAGGAGGCGATTCGTTACGCGATCGATATCCTGAACAAGGAGAAGGGCATCCCGAAGAAGATCATTTTGCGCAGCGAGAAGGTGACAGCGGCGGACAAGGCGGGCGTAGGTACCGCCGCGCGTGCAGGAACGCCAATGAAACCGAATGATGGACGACCGATCCGGCTTGGCTTCGCGCAGGTTGGCACGGAGAGCGGCTGGCGGATCGCAAACACGAACTCCGTCGTGAGCGCGGCGCGTAACGAAGGAATCGAGCTGCTGTACGAGAACGCGGAGCAGTCGCAAGAACGTCAGATCGAGATGATCCGTTCCTTCATCCGTCGGAAGGTCGACGTGATCGCATTCTCGCCGAAGACGGAATCCGGCTGGGACGAGGTGCTCGGCGAAGCGCGGGCGGCCGGTATTCCAGTCATTCTCTCGGACCGGGAGGTAAAGGCGGCGGACGACACGCTGTGGACCGCTTATATGGGATCGGATTTCCGCGATGAAGGAAGGCGTGCGGCGAATTGGCTAGTTCAAGAAGTAAGCGGGGACCGCGGCTATAATGTCGTCGAGCTGCAGGGTACATCCGGATCTGCGCCCGCGATCGGACGCAAGCGGGGCTTCGACGAAGTGCTAAGCGGTGATAGGCGCTTCCACCGGCTTGCTTCGTACGAGGGCGACTTTACGAAGGCGAAGGGCAGGGCGTTAATGGAGCAAGCGCTTCGCGAGCACGGGCGCGAGATCGGCATCGTCTATGCGCACAACGACGACATGGCGCTCGGCGCGATCGAAGCGATCGAAGCTTACGGCCTGAGGCCAGGCAAGGAGATCTGGATCATCTCGGTCGACGCGACCCGGGCGGCGCTCAAGGCGCTCAGCATCGGCAAGCTGAATCTTGTCGTCGAATGCAACCCGCTGCTTGGGCCGCAGTTGATGAAGGCGGTGAAGGATTTGGCGGCGGGGAAGGAGCTGCCGATGAAGATCGTCACGGCGGAGGGGATGTTCACGCCGCAGAGCGCGAAGGTCGAGCTGGGCAATCGAGAGTTCTGACGAGAGCATGAGGAAGCTGGATAATTGTAAGTTCTGATGAGAGCAGGAGTAAGCTGGATAATTGTGAGTTCTGATGCGAGCATGAGTAAGCTGGTCAATCGGGAGTTTTGGCGAGACCAAGAGGAGCAGGTTGAGGTTGAGAATACAGCTGGTCGAAGTTTCAAGAATGATCGCAAAGAAAAGCCGTGTAAACCCAAAAATAAGTCCTTCAGGTTAATGTTGCGGATGCTTTACGATGACGGTAAAGATCGCAGCCATGAACGCATCGCGCGTTCGCGGCTGGCATGACTAATAAGGGGAAGAAGGACGATCATGACGCAAAACCTGCATTATTTGCCGCAATTGGGCGGTGCCACATACCAGAATCCGCTGACGGTCGAGGTCACGGCACACGATCATGTGACAGAATCTCAAGTGCTGCCTGATCCTTACGTGCTGAAGCATAACGGCGAATATTTTGGCTATGCCACCGGCGGATCCGGCGTCAAGCTGCTCCGATCTAAGGATCTGGTCAGCTGGACTTATCATGGCTATGCCCTGCAGCAGGAAGGGTACAAGAATTTCTGGGCGCCGTCGGTTATATATGAGAACGGTACTTTCTATATGTACTACTCGTCGATGCCCGAACATGAAGAAGATGTGCACCTCGAATACATGAAGGTCGCTGTCTCGAGCTCGCCCGAGGGACCATACCGATACGTGAAGACGCTCTTCGGCAATTTCAGCATCGACGCGCATGTCGTTCGGCAAGAAGACGGCGAATTCTATCTCTATTATTCCGTCAACGATTATACCGGCACCGCGGAATCACGGCCGGGAACGGTCATTTTGCGAGACCGGCTGGTTGATCTGTTGACGCCGGAAGGCAAGCCGGAGCTGGTGCTGACCCCTTCGATGGACGAGGAGATATTCGCGCGCGACCGGTTCGGCGACGGCCGCGATTGGCATACGATCGAAGGCGCGTTCTATCTCCACCGTCGCGGCAAGCATTATGTCATGTACAGCGGCAATGCGTTCACGCATGAGCATTATTACGTCGGGTACGCGGTGTCGACAGACGGGCGGAATTGGCGCAAATATCCGGACGACTACACGTACTCCCCGGTTATTCGTCGGAATGAGCGCGTGGAGGGAACCGGTCATCATTCGCTCGCCATAGCGCCAAATAATGTGGACCTGTGGATGGTCTATCATGGCCGCGATGCGGCGATGCCGCTCGATCCTGCGCGCGAACAGCGCCAGCTGCGGATGGATCCGCTGCTCTGGAATGGCGAGCGAATGTGGACGCCCGGACCGACGTACGCCCCGCAGGATGCGCCGGCCATGCCGACATTCCGGGATTTGTTCGAGGATGCGGACGGCGGGGGGCCGGCTGAAGTCAGATGGAAGGTGCTGCGCGGGGAGTGGGAGCAGCGCGATGGCGAACTGACCCAGACGAGCCTTGCCGGTACCGGGGCTATCATCTCCACGACTACGTTTCGTAATTACGTTGGCGAAGTTAGCTTGAAGGGGCACCACCATTTTACCGGCGGCCTCTATGGCGTCTACGCTTGTTATCAGGATGAGCGCAATCATATCCTCGTCCAGCTCGATGCCGGACGAAGAACCTTGTCTATGTTTGAGGTGCGCAGCGGGATCAGAGGGCAGATGAGCGAAGCCGCGCTTCCACAGGATTTCCGCTTCGATTGCTGCCATTCGCTGCGAATCGAGAAGGTTGGCGGCTTCTGCCGCGTTCTGCTCGAAGGGCTGCCGCGACTTAGCGAAAGGTACGGACTGCAGGCGGGGGCCATCGGCCTAGCCACCCGCTACTCGGCAGCATCGTTCGCATCGGTCGAGGTGACGGGCCATCTGCAATTCTTGGAAGGTGCCGACGAGGAGTTCTCGGCGCTGTTTGAAGCGGCAGATGCAGGCGGTAAAGCCGTCGCGTGGACGTTCGAGCAAGGTGCGTTCATCTGCCAGGCAGATCGACCTGCAGTCGAGCATGCCATCTTCTCGACCGATAGCCTGCCGGCCGGCTGCCAAGTCCAAGTTGATTTCGCCCACGAGTCGCAGGCCGCAAGCCGATCGGTCGTCTTCTACGCAGCTTACGTGGACGCGACGAACTACTTGAAGTTCGAGGTAGACCTCGCTTCGGCTGAGGTGCGCGGCCAAATGTGCCGCGCCGGCGATAAGCTGGATTTGCCGCCGATCCGGCTCGCAGGAGGCTTGGAGCGGCAGGTGCTGCATTCATTCCGGTCCAAGAAGAGCCATGAGCGCTTATTCGTCATGCTGAACGAGACGCTCGTCTACGACGATCTGGCCGCGTTCGAGGGCGAACGGCTCGGATTTGGATGCCGGGGGAGAGCGCTGTTTGAGGGAATTACGGTGACGGAGCTGACTACCGCTGGTGAACCGCGACGATGAATATTGGCCGCTAACGCTGTCCGAGGGACGAAGCTGCGTTAGCGGCTTTTTTTTGCGCGCTGCAAATGACAGATCTTGGTTAATCTGAGACGACAAATTTATGTATATTTTAGGTAGTAAGACTTATTTTTGAATGATAGAATCAAGTGGGACATTTTACCTGTGCTAGATTGCGAGAATGATCCAGTTCTTTAGTCCGAAGGTTAGTCAAGTTTGCTGTTACTAGTTACATGAAAAGACGAAAAGGAGCACTCGGGGGATGAAACGTTGGGCTGGCTTGGGAGTCGCGGCACTGATTCTTTTTGCATATCCAGGTTCAATAGAGGCGGAGTCGGCGTGTATCGGGAACTGCGTACAAGTCTTATCGCATTTTGATCCAAACCTGAAAGGAAGTATTGTCCTCGTTAAAAGCGGGGGAAGCAGCTCCGGAGGAAGCAGTTCCGGCGGGAGAAGTTCAAGCGCTTCGAGTTCCGGCGGGAAGAGCTACGGCGGGAGCAGTTCGATTGGTTCGAGTTCCGGCGGGAAGAGCTACGGCGGGAGCAGTTCAAGCGGCTCGAGCTCAAGCTCGAAGAGCTCCGGGGGCAAGACTTCCGGAGGGAAGAGTACCAGCGGGAAGATCTCCGGCGGCAGCATAAGCGGATCGATCGGTCAGTCCGGCAATTCGTCACAGTCGATTACGAAGCGGTTAACCGCTGCCGAAAAACAATTGAAAAAACTCGGCAAAGCCGATGGGGCGAGAAATGGATATGCGGATGCTTACGCGGGCAGCACGACGATCATTTATTACGAATATAAAGATCAGGCCTATGTGGAAGAGTACGATGAATCCTATCATGCAGCGTATATAGCAGGTCAGAAGAAGCTGCAGCAGGATATCGAGAAAGCCGCTAAAGAGGGCTACGCATTAGGTAAAAAGACCAATCAGTTGAAGATCCCCGAAGCGTATAAGAAAAGCGATAAGGTGTCGGATGCGTTCAAATCCTATTTTTACAAGGCCGTTGCCGAACGTGATCAAGCGATCAGCATAAAGCATTATCAAGACGGGGTGAAGAATGGGTTGAAGGATGTGCACCTCCCGCCGAAAAAAGCAAAAAAGGTATTCGTGGACGCCTACGAAAAAGGCTACGCGAAAGGGCAGTCGGATCTAAAAGCGTACCAAATGAAACAAGGCAGAAATGCGGCCTTTCAGCTGCTGGCTTATAAAGAACCGATGACAGCCAATCCGAAATTGGCCGGGTGGTATCGCGAAGGGTTCGATGAAGCGCAAGATGATGTTCAAGTATCGAAAAATAACGCGTTCTTACTCGGCGCGATCGGGCGGACATACGTGTATCCGGACGACGCCAAGTTGTCGGAAGCGGTGTATAAGCGAGCCTTCCTGAGCGGACAGGAAGCGGCCCGGAAATTTAAGATATTTCTTCGGTCTGTCATCTTCGTCACCGTGGCATGCTGGCTGCTTCGGCGATTTATTGTAGCTTGGAATTCCAGCAGATAAGGGAGCGGGTTGAGGTTGAATTTATATATCAAGCTTTGTCATTTGGTCGAAGACGGATTCATCTTCCTGCTAACGCGCAAACGCAGTGCGGAAGAGAGGAACGTGGTCAGAGGCAAGGTCGCCGTCTACCGGGGGCATCAAGCGCTGCTGCGCCAAGATCGATTGCGAAGAAAGCGGGAAAGAAGAGCGGCGAAAAAACGGTAGGGATTTGCCCGACAGGCAAATTGCGATCTATCGCACATCGAACCGATTCGAGAACATCGCCCCGCGAAGCCGCAGACTGACAATGATTTGACCCGGCGTAGCGGTGAAGGAGAGGACGCCGTCATGCTTGATTTCCGGCGTGACGAGGTTGCGCAGTTCGCTCGCGTCGCCCTTCATCGCCGCCAGATAGATCGACCAGGCGTAAGCCTTGTCGCTCGCCAGCTTCTTGTACCAGGGGAGGAGGGAAGCGGCCAGGCGGGTAACGCTTTTGGCCGTTTGATCGCGACGTTTGGAATTCGCCTTTTTTGCTTTAGCGGTAGAGTTGGAGGGCGATTCCATGCTTGTGGCGGGTTCCTTACGAGTCTGGGCATCTGTGTTCGATTCTGTACCTGTCTCTGTATTCGACTCTGTATCTATCTCCGAAAACCACTCCGGTTTAACTCCCGCCTTTATGCTCACAGTACGGTCTGTTTGCTTCTTCGATAATGGCTTCGCATATGGCTTCGCGTATGGCTTCGCATATGCCTTCGCTTTCAAACTCCCCGGGTTAGATTTAATTGCCCCTGAAATCAAATTCCGCTTTCTATTTACATGAACAGTCGTTAGACGTCCGCCAAAGACGATTTTCTCACGTCTCCCGAGGGGACCGCACCGTTTCCGGGCAGCGCCCAGGGCTGAGCCCTGCGCATCCTTCGCCATCCCGATCACTCCCGAGCGTTTTGGTATACGGTATGCGACTAAGCAGGCGTTCGCTTGGATGCGCAGCGCGGAGATCAGGTCTTCCAATTAGGCGATCGCGATGAACGGCAGCAATCACAACGCTGCTTCCCAGTGAACGGGAAGCCATCCTTTGATGGCGGCTTTGATCGTGACTGCCCGGAACGGAGCAGATGAAGGATTCTGTAGAAGCTGGAGGTGAATGCTGCAACCTGTCTTGGACAGGGCGCAATCCAATCACCTTCAGCGTTCGCCTTTGTGGAGTGATTCCGACCTTCGTACATTTCAATCAGGGAATCATGGAACAACAGCGAGCGGAAGAACCTTCATTTGCGCAGTGGAAATCGGCAGCCTCTCCTACAACCGCAATCACTTCAGCTTCCCGTTCACCTCCTCGATGGCAGCCTCCAGCCCCAGCTCCTCATACCTCGCCAGCGTCGCTTGCCACAACCGCTGCGGATCGCCTTGGCTCAAGATCGCTTCCGTCAAATCCTCGAGCGGGCGGATCGCGGCGCTCAGCTTGTCCTTGCTCGGCGTGGACAGCGAGACGGCGGTATAGCTGAAGGGCACGGCGGTGGCGTGGTTGAGCAGCCAGCGCATTTCTTCGAGCGACGCTTGGATATTCCGTTCGCCATAGTTGATTTTGTTAATGACGTCCATCCGGTACGTCCGCTCCATCCCCCAGGAGGCGAGGGATTGGAAGACGTTCGTGGACGGGTACAGCTTCTGGATGCTCACCGGCTTGCCGGTCTTCTCGTCCAGCGGCCGCGTAATGACGATCTCATCGCCTTGCATGACGTAATCTTTGCCTTCGATACCGTAACGCATGAGTCGAATGCCTTCGGGGGAGAGCAGGTAATCGTACAGCCGCAGGATGCGGTCCATTTTGGCGTCGTCGACCTTGGCGCTGAAATAGCTCTCCGACCAGTAGGTCGGCGCGACGTAATAGTAGCGATTGCCGTCCTCCGCCGGCCACAGGCGCATGATTTTGACCGCGTCGTAAAAGTCGGTGTCCGGATTATATTTGTTCCACAGCGCGACGAACTTGCTCAAGCTGTCCGGCGTCGCCTTGTAGGCGAGCGCGCCGGCTTTGCCTTGGGCGAATTTCTCGGTCGCATCGTCCTCTTTCAGCAGGAAGAACTCCTCATCCAGACCGCCGCTTCGCTGCAGACTGTCATATTGGGCGACGACGCGGCTCATGCGCTTGGAGGCGTAGTAAGGAATCCATTCGTTGTTCTCCTGCACCCATTGGCTGACGCCGAATTGCGGGAACGCAGGCGAGAACACCCAGGAGAGATAGGGCAGCCCGGCAGCCGTGAGGCCGACCGTGTCGCGCGCGCCATTGCGGTCGGGGTCTTCGTCGGCGAAGCGCCGCATCGACTGCAGGAATTGCTCGAAGTTCTGCGGATCGGGCATGGCCAGCTCGCTCATCCAGTCTTTGCGGATAAAGACGACGCGGTCGAGCATCCACAGATCGTTCGTCGGATACGCGATCCGGGGCAGCATATGCAGCTTGTTGTCGCGCCGAAGCGCGCGGGTGTCGGGAATCTGGGAGAGTTCGTAGACGTACGGATAAGGGCTGAGGTCATCGGGAAGAGGACGGATCAAATTCTGTTCGATCCAATCGGCGTATAAGCCGGGCGACTCGCTTACGACCGTATGCGCGAACACGTCGGGCAGCTTATCCGTGGCGGCCCACACTTTGAATTTCTCTTTATAGTCGGTCCAGCTGACCTGCACAGGCTTCAGGGAGATGTTGAGATTGCGCTCGATGGTGCGGAGGATCGCGTCACCAGGGTCGAAATAGCGCTTGATGTCCCAATAGGCGATGGAGATGGGCATCGGATCGCTCGCTTCATTCGGCGTATCCTTCGGCGTGGCGTCGGCGTCGCCGGGGTCGGCCAGGTCGCCGCAGGCATGGTTCATCGACAGAATAACCGCGATCAGAAGCGCAAAGCCGGACAGGCGGAGCATGCGCATCGTTCATCCTCCTCGGAGCCAAGGTGAGTAACTTCTCTACAAAAATAGTAATGGATGCGCGCAATTCTGTAAATAAAACCTCGTAATTCCACATCAATATGGTAGAATTTGATCATCTTGAAGGTGGAAAGGGGGCATGGGATGAGTTTTTACCGCATGTTATCGATTCGAACGCAGCTGTTCTTGATGGTTGCCGTCATCGCCGTCGTCATGCTGTCCATCATCGCGGTCACGTACATGCAGATGGCAGGCATCATTACGCGCAACAATGAACGGTACACGAACGACATTATCTCGCAGATCCGTCAGACGGTGCACGCGAACAAAGACGTCATCGACCGGCTCATGTCCAACATCGCCTTCGACGCCGACGTGCAGAACTTTCTAACCCGGCCGGATATCGCGGAGATCTACGGCACGTCCAAGAAGGTGAACCGGCTGTTCCTCAATATGAGCAACTTGAAGGAAGGCATTCTGGACATCGTCGTCTACGGCGAGCAGAGCCGGTGGTACGATCTCTACGGCGGCAAGAAAAAAATCATGCCGTTCGTCAACGCCATCATGGCGCGGGACGCCCCTTATTATTTCGGCATGCAAAATTTCGGCGATACGTACCCGAGCGTGAACTGCTATTTGATCGGGATGAAAATACGCTCCTACCAACCGGGCGAACAGTTCAACGCGGTTATCGGCACGCTCTTCTTCATTCTCGATCCGAAGGCGCTGATCGGACAGGAGGACGGCGAGCAGCTAAGCGAGGTCGCGACGGAATCGTTCCTGATCGACCGGGGCAACAAAATCATGTCCAGCCGCGATCCGCAGCAGGTGGGCCTCAAGCTGAATGCGATCATTGCCGAAGGGCAGTCGGCGGACGGGGCGCGCAACGTCGAATTGAACGGACGCCTGTATATCGTGCAGACCGAGGATTTGCCGGAGATTAACGGGATGATCGTCAGCATGATACCCAAGGCGGAGCTCATGCGCGACATGGTCCGGATTCAGCGGGTCGAAGTCATGCTGCTTGTCGCGGGCGCGGTCATTATTCTCCTCCTCGTCATGCTGATCATCAACAACCTGCTCGTCCCGCTCAAGAAATTGATGTCGTTCATCAGCACGATCAAGCGCGGCGATCTGAACAAGCTCAAGAAGCGAATCCTGCTGCGGGGGTATGCCGAGATCACGGTCATGTCCACCGAATTCAACAATATGCTCGACCAGGTAGACGGCCTTACGAGGCAGCTGCTGGAGACGAATGCGATGCTGTACGAGGCGGAGCTGACGAAGAAGCGGTCGGAGCTGCTCTTCCTGCGGAGCCAGATTAACCCGCACTTCCTTTACAACACGCTCGAGATGGTGAAAGGGATGGCGGCGGTAGCAGGCGCGAAGGACATTCGCGAGATCGCGCGGGCGCTCGGCGAGATTTTCCGCTACAGCATTAAGGGCGGGGATATGGTGCCGCTGCGCGCCGAGCTTGCGATCGTACGGTCGTACATGCAAATCCAGCAGCTGCGTTTCGGCGACCGGTTCGACGTCCGGTACGAGCTGGACGAAGCGGCGATGTCGCAGCCGGTGCCGAAAATGATTTTGCAGCCGATTGTCGAGAATGCGGTGTTCCATGGACTGGAGCTGAAGGAGGAGCCGGGCACGCTCGTTATTCGAACGAGCATGAATGCTCCGGGATGTTTAACGGTCGCGGTAGAGGATGACGGCATCGGGATAGAGGCGCCACGGCTTGCCGAAATTCAGCAATCGATAGGACGCGCGTTCGCGGGTAGGACGCCGCAAGCGCCGGCGGCAGCGGACGAAGCGGGTGCCAGCATTGGGCTGGCCAATGTTCATCACCGACTTCAGTTGACCTATGGTCCATCCGGCGGACTAACGATCGAGAGCGCGCCGGGCATGGGCACGACAATCCGGCTAACGATGCCGATAGGGGGAGATCTGGATGTTCAGCGTATTGATCGTGGATGACGAGAGCTGGGTGGTCGAAAGCTTGAAGGCGAGCGTGGAATGGGAGAACTATGGATTCGAGATTGTAGGCGAAGCGTACAGCGGACTGGATGCGATGGAGCAGATCGTCGGCAAGCGGCCGGACGTCGTCTTCACGGATATCCGGATGCCCGGCATGACCGGACTTCAGCTGATCAAGCAAGGCATGGAGTCCGATAACCCGCCTGTCTTCGTCGTCGTGAGCGGTCACGCGGAGTTCGCCTATGCCCAGCGCGCATTGAATTACGGCGCGGCTGCATATTGCCTGAAGCCATATGACGAGCGGGAAATCATTGACGTGCTGCTCAAGCTGAAGAAGAAGCTGGAGATGTCGCGTTCCATGTCCGACATAACGCTGCTGCAGCTGATCGGCGAAGGGACGGAAGCGAGCTGCGCGTTGCTGAAGCGGGCATGCGAGCAGCGCGGCTTCCGATTGGACGGCCCGGGAGGAGGCGCGGCGGCAGCGTGCATCGGAGGGAGCGGAGAGTGGTTGGCCGGCGAGCGGACGCTTGCAATCCGGATCGGCAAGCAGCGGATGCTGCATCTGCTGCCTTATGATCGGCTGGAGCATGCGCTGAGCCGACTGGGCGGCGTATTGCCGGAAGGGATGATGGGGATCGGCGTCAGCTTCCGGATCGGCGAGTACGAGAGAATCAAGGAGGCGGTCGACTGCGCGGTACTGCGCGCGAATCAATATTTCGTCACCGGAACCCCCGGCATCTACCATGAACGGGAAGGGGCGAACGCGGCGGTTCACGAGCTGATGAAGAAGATTAGCCTGTCCATGGCGGGCAAAGACTTGCCGGCGCTCCATGCAGCCTTCGATGAAGCCGTTAGACTGTTCGGACAGGGCAGCCTCACAATCCGGCAAGCCTTTCACTTCTATAATATGACGATCGCGTTCCTGCAGCGCGCGGAGGAAGACCAGCGCGAAGGGCTGCTGCTTGGCTACGAGCAGCTGATGGAGGCGTTCCCGAACGTCACCGAGATGATCGCTTATCTGCGGTCGCTGTCCATGAAGAGCATCAACGAGGCGATGCCCGCGGAGACTGTCCAGACGAGCAATGAGACGATGGCCGCGATGTTAGCATACGTCAAGGCAAACTACGACAAAGATATTTCGATCCAAAGCTTAGCCCAGCGCTATTACATCCATCCCAATTATGTCAGCCAATTGTTCAAGAAGGAAGTCGGAGAGACGTTCACCGCTTACATGACGAGGTTGCGAATCGCCCGCGCCTGCGAGCTGCTCGCGACGACCAATCTGATGGTGACCGAGATCGCCGAACGGGTTGGCTACGGCGACTATTACTATTTCACGCGAATTTTCAAGAAAGCGACTTCGCATACCCCGACGCAATATCGGGATCGATCCGCCATGTCGAAATTGTGAAGGACCCATGAAGAAACCGGCAAGCGTATCGACAATTTTAAGCATTCGTATGTACGCTTATTAGATTTTTGTGTTATGAGTTGCATTTGGTTGCGTTCGATATGTACAACATTCTATATGCCAAGTGAATACAGGTTTGGCCGCGCGGCCCCTACAATAAAGATACAAGCCGCACAGAACCTATCGGAAGCGTCAAGGCGGCCGGTGGATCGTAGGGCAGCTCATCAATGGGGAGGATGAAGATGAAGACATCGAAACGTCTGACGGTTATGCTTGCGCTCGTCATGCTGGCGACGGCCGGGCTATCGGCCTGTTCCTCGGGCAATTCGGGAGGTAACGCTGGGGGCAATTCCGGCGGCAACGCTGCCAAGACATCCAATGCGGTCCAGAACGATGGCGCGGCGGGCAACCAGACGACCGTCGTCAAGGAAGAGGAGCCGCCCAAGGAAGAGAGCTTGGATTTCGGCGGTCAGCCGCTCCGGATCGGTCAATGGTGGGGGATGGACGCGTACTTGAACGATGAAGAGAAAGCGAAGCAGAAGAAGGTCGAAGAGAAGTACAACACCAAGATCGAATACGTCACCGTGCCGGACACGTCGTCGCGCCTCATCACCTCCTCGGTTGCGGGCGAGCCGTTCGCCGATATCGTCATGCTGCCGATCCGGGACGCGTTCCCGAAGATGGTCATCAGCGGGTACTTGGACCCGATCGATGATGATGCCGACCTGACCCAGCCGGCGTTCGCGTCGAACAGCGTCACGATGACCAACGGCAAATTCCAAGGCAAGCAGTACGGCATCTCGGAGCCTTACGCGGAGACCCACGGCTTGTATTACGATAAAACGCTGCTGCAGCAGCTCGGCTTGCCGGATCCGTACGAGCTGCAGGAGAAGGGCGAATGGACGTGGGCGAACCTGTTGGACATTTTGAACAAGGTGAAGGCTGCCGGCAAGGTGCCGCTCTACTTCGACAGTGAATCGCTGCTCGCCTCCGTCCTCATCTATTCGAACGAAGGCAAGATCGAAGACGAGGCGACGAGCAAAATCGCGATCGACGAGCCGAATGCAATGGAAGCGCTTCAATTCTATAGCGACCTGTTCAACGTCCATAAGGTGATGAAGGTGGCAGACGGCGCTTCGTTCGGCAACGGCGATACGGCTTTCGTCAACGGCTACCGCTGGGATAATCTTGGTTACGTCAAGGATAAGCCGAATGATATCGGCTACGTCTACTTCCCGAAAGGGCCGAAAGCGTCCAATTACGTCGTTCCGTACGACAAAATGAACTTGTGGTTCATTCCGAAGGGCGTCAAAAACCCGAGAGCGGTACTCGCCGCGTTCTCGGAGCTGTTCGAGTTCGATGTCGTCAAAGGCAAGGACATCAAGCTGCAGAAGGAAGAGCCTAACATGAAGAACAAGGAATCGCTGGACACGATGCGCAAGATGATGGACAGCGAATTCAAAATTATCAACTACAAGGCGTACGTGGGGCTTGCGGACGTCATCGAAGAGGCGTTCAAGAGCATCGCTTCCGGCAGCGAGTCGCCGTCCACGGCGATCGCCAGGGTCAAGCCGATGGCGCAGGCGGCGATCGACGTCACGACCAAAAAATAATAACCGCTGATGAGGACGGAAGCGGCGGTACCCGGGGCGGTTGGAAGCTTGGGTACCGCCGTTCCTTCTGGAGAGGGGACGCAGGATGAAGAAGGTTACGTTGCGCAGGTCGCTGCTCGTCGCGCTTCTGGCGGTTAGCGTCTTGCTCCCGCAGCCTGCCCCGTTGACGCCGGCCAGTTATGCCAGCGGGCAAGCGGCAAGCGCGGACTTGCAAAGTGGGGCGAACGTGAAGCTAGGCTCCACGGCGAAGGATGGTTACGATCGATACATCGCTCAATATGCGGAAGTGCCTACGCCGAAGCAAGCGTTGATTGTGATGGCGCGCGCGTTCTCCGAGGCGCATGGAATGAACCCTCGTCAAGTCGTCGGCGTGGAAGGCGCGGACGGCGGGGTGCTGGAGACGGGCGAGAGCGGCACAGTAACCTGGGCGGTTGACGTGCCGGAGGACGGCTTGTACCAGATGTCGGTGCGCTACCGCGCGATGACGGGCAAAGGGTCGGATATGACGCGCGAGATTTGGATCGATGGCAAGCCGCCGTTCGCCGAGGCGAAAAATATCGTGTTTCAGCGGGTATGGAAGAACGACGGCGAGACCGTCCGCGACGAGAAAGGCAACGATATGTACACGCCTCAGGCCGAGGCGCTCCTATGGCAAGAAGCAGTGGCGCAAAGCTCGGATGGACGCTACAGCGAACCGTTCCGATTTTATTTGTCCAAAGGCAAACACAACCTGTCGCTCGTCTCCGTGAAGGAGCCGATGATGATCGATTACATAAAGCTGGACCAGCCCAAGAAGATCCCATCCTATGAAGAAATCAAGGCGGATTACGAACGGGAAGGGCGCGAGGCGGCTTCGGACGTGTTCGTGAAAGTGCAGGGCGAAGCGGCCGGCATGAAATCCAGCTCCTCGCTCGTGCCGATGATGGACCGCAGAAGCCCGGCCACGGAACCTTATCATGTCTCGAAGGTCCGGTTAAACACGATCGGCTCTTACGAGGCCGGACAGTGGATCGAATGGGAGTTCGACGTGCCGAAGGACGGGTTGTACAACATCGGCGTGAAATACGAGCAGAACATCTCGCGAGGGGTGACGTCATACCGGAAAGTCATGATCGACGGCGAAGTGCCGTTCGCCGAAATGAAAGCGGTCCCGTTCGACTTCGGAACGGGCTGGCAATTGAACGAGCTTGGCCCAGGGAACGGAGACGAGCCGTATCTCTTCCACTTGAGCGAAGGCAAGCACCGGCTGCGCATGGAGGTTACGCTCGGGGACATGGCGACGTACTTGCGGACAATCGAGTCGAGCGTGCTTGCGCTGAACACGATCTATCGCAAAATCGTGATGATTACGGGCACCGTGCCCGATGAATACCGGGACTACCAGCTGGACGTAAAGCTGCCGGAAATAATCGGAAAATTCAGAGAACAAGCGGACGTCATTGCCGCAATCTCGGCGCAGCTCGAGCGAACGAGCGGGGGCGGCGAGAATACCGGAACGCTCAACCGTCTCGTCTATCAGCTGCGGGATATGGCCGATCATCCCGGCACGATCGCAAGAAGGCTGGAGACGTTCAAGTCCAACACCAGCTCGCTCGGCACCTGGGTGTACACGATGAAAGAAATGCCGATGTGGATCGACTACATCGTCGTCGCTTCGCCGGAGAAGAAGATGCCGCGCGCATCCGCCTCCTTCATGGCGAATGCCAAACATCAGATCGGCACGTTCTTCGCGTCGTTCTTCAACGACTATAATGCGTTCGGCTCCGGCAAGCAGGGCGCCGAGTCGATCAAAGTATGGATAACGACGGGCCTCGACCAAGCCAAGATGATGAAGCGGATGATCGAGGAGACGTTCACTCCATCGACCGGCATCTCCGTCGAGCTTCAGGTCGTGACCGAGCCGGTGCTGCTGCAGGCGATGCTTGCGGGCCGCGGGCCGGACGTCGCGTTCGCGGTGCCGGACGACAAGCCGCTGAACTACGCGCTTCGCGGCGGCGTCGAAGATTTATCCCGCTATCCGGGTTTCGCGGAGCTGAAGACCCAGTATCACGACAGTTCGTTCGTGCCGTACGAATTCAACGGCGCGACGTACGCGCTGCCCGTCGAGCAGTATTTCCCCGTCCTCTATTACCGCAAAGATATTCTCGAGGAGCTGGGCTTGACCGTTCCCCAGACATGGGAGGACGTCTACGCGATGATCCCGGAGATGCAGAAGCATAATCTGCTGTTCGGGTTCCCGATACAAGTGCTGGTGAAGACGGGCTCCAACGTTCAGGAGAACGCGAGCCTGCCGATCAATCAGACTTACGGGACGCTGCTCTTCCAGGAAGACGGCGAGCTGTATCAGGACGGCAACAAGAAGAGCGCGCTCGATACGGAGAAATCGGTGCAGGCGTTCATGCAGTGGTCGGAGCTGTACACGACCTACAAGCTGCCGCTGACGACAGACTTCGTCAACCGGTTCCGCAGCGGCGAGATGCCGATCGGCATCTATGACTACAACCGGGCTAACGTCGTGAGCGTGGTCGCGCCGGAGCTTCAAGGCATCTGGGATTTCACGCTGGTGCCGGGCACGCGAACGGCGGACGGCTCGATCCGCCGGGACGTGCCGACTTCCGGCAGCGGCGCCGTCATGTTGAAGAGCAGCGCGCATAAGGATGCGGCTTGGACGTTCATGCGCTGGTGGGCGGAGGCGAAGACGCAGGCGCGGTACGGCTGGGAGAACGAGGCGCTCTTCGGGCCGGCCGGGCGGATCGCGACGGCGAACCGCGAGGCGGTCGATCTGCTGGCCTGGCAGGTGAAGGACTATCGGACGATCATGGAGCAGTGGGAGTGGGCCAGGGGCATCCCGCAGGTGCCCGGCGGCTATTTCACCGGACGTCATCTCGACAACGCCTTCCGCAGCGTGGTCATCTCGAACGAAGACCCGCGCGAAGCGATCGATAAATACACGATCTACATCAACGACGAAATCAAGAAGAAGCGGGAAGAATTCGGATTTCCCGCCGACTAGCCGACAAGGGGGAGAGGACCATTTCGGAACCGGTCCGTGTCAATGCCAAGCCAAGCCGGCTGCTCCCGCCGCCCGTTCGCGGGATACGATCCGGCAGGCTCAAGGAAATCGCGCGCGAGATGATGATGATGAGACAGGGCTATGCGCTCATGGCCCCGTTCTTCCTGCTGTTCTTCATCTTCACCGCGTTTCCCGTACTCATGGCTTTCGCGCTCAGTTTTACCTATTACAACGTCCTGGAACCGCCGAAGTGGGTCGGCTGGGACAATTATGCGACGCTGTTCATCAAGGATGACGTGTTTCTGATCGCGCTCAAGAATACGCTGCTGTTCGCCCTGGTTACCGGGCCGCTCAGCTATATCGCCTGCTTCCTGCTGGCGTGGCTGATCAACGAGCTGTCGCCGAAGATCCGCGCCGTCGTGACGCTGCTGTTCTATGCGCCTTCGATCTCGGGCAATGTCTATCTGATCTGGCAGGTCGGCTTCTCGGGCGATTCGTTCGGATACGTCAATGCGTTCCTGATCAAATGGGGATTCATCCTGGAGCCGATTCAGTGGCTGCAGGATCCCAAGTACATGCTTCCTATCGTCATGCTCGTGCAGCTGTGGCTTAGTCTGGGCACCGCCTTCCTCGCCTTCATCGCGGGCCTCCAGAGCATGGACCAGACGCTGGTTGAAGCAGGCGCGATCGACGGCGTGCAGAACCGGTGGCAGGAGCTGTGGTTCATTACGCTGCCGACGATGCGTCCGCAGCTTATGTTCGGCGCCGTCATGCAGATTACGAGCTCGTTCGCGGTGGCCGACGTGGCGACCAACATGGTCGGCTTCCCGAGCCCGCAATACGCGGCGCACACGATCGTGACGCACTTGAACGACTACGGGTCGATCCGCTTCGAGATGGGCTATGCGTGCGCCATCGCGACCGTGCTGTTCCTGATGATGCTCGGAACGAACATTCTCGTGCAGAAGCTGCTGCGGAAGGTGGGTGATTAGCCATGATGAGAGCCGTTCTTCGTTTGGGGAGAGAGAAGAAAATCAACCGGTCGCTGCCGGTCGATATCGCGCTCTTCGTCATTCTGGCCGCCGTCGGCGCGTTCATGGCGATCCCGTTCGTCTTCATGATCAGCACGGCGCTCAAGTCGCTTGACGAGCTGTTCTTATTCCCGCCGACCTTCATCGTCCGCAATCCGACGTTCGATAACTTTTACGATTTGTTTCTCATTTTCTCCAATTCTTGGGTGCCCTTGACGCGGTACATGTTCAATACGCTGTTCGTCTCGTTCACGGGCACGGCCGGCCATGTCATTCTGGCTTCCATGGCGGCGTATCCGCTGGCAAAGCTGAAGATCCCAGGCCGGAATTTCCTGTTCTCGCTCGTCGTCCTCTCGCTCATGTTCGCTCCTCAGGTGACGGCGATTCCGAACTACTTGACGGTCAGCTGGATCGGGCTGCTGGATTCGTACGGGTCGCTGATTCTGCCGGCGTTCGCAACCTCGCTCGGGCTGTTCTTGATGAAGCAGTTCATGGAACAAATTCCGGATTCGCTGCTTGAGGCCGCGAAGATCGACGGCGCGAGCGAGTACCGGATCTTCTGGCAGATCGTCATGCCGATCGTTAGACCCGCTTGGCTGACCTTGATTATTTTCTCGTTCAAAGGGCTGTGGGGTACCGGCAGCGGCTCACAAGGGGCCTCGTACATCTATAGCGAGCAGCTGAAGACGATGGACTACGCGTTCAGCCAGATCATCTCGGGCGGCTTCGCACGTTCCGGCCCGATGGCGGCCGCGACGCTCATCATGATGATCGTGCCGATCGCCATCTTCGTCTTCACCCAAAGCAACGTCATCCAGACCATGTCCACGTCAGGCATGAAAGATTAGAGGGGGGCGCACGTGAGAATGCGAAAGATAACCGGCCTGCTGCTGGCGATGGCGCTTCTGACCGCATGCCTGGCGGTTCCGGCGGCAGCGGAGGAACCGGAACATACGTACAACTATTCCTACTGGCGCGAGGCGGAGCCCGCTCCATTGCCGTATACGGCGGAACGAAGCATCAACGGCTCCGATCTGGGCATCGGCCCGTTCTTGAATCCGCAGGATGTCTACGTCGGCGCAGATAGCCACATCTACATCGCGGATACGGATAACGACCGGGTGGTCCATCTGGACGAGACGGGACGCTTGGCCGGCGTGATCGCCGGATTCAAGAACGATGGCAAGGATGACGCGTTCAACAAGCCCCAAGGCGTATTCGTCGACGGCGACAAGAATATGTACGTCGCCGATACGCAGAATGGGCGGATCGTGCGGCTGAACGAGGCGGG
The DNA here is from genome assembly GCF_042431225.1 of Paenibacillus aurantiacus. Lineage (NCBI taxonomy): Bacteria > Bacillati > Bacillota > Bacilli > Caryophanales > Paenibacillaceae > Paenibacillus > Paenibacillus aurantiacus. Next base: position 46,069 of record NZ_JBHMDO010000018.1, read on the forward strand.
CGAGCTGCTTCGCGTATACGGTCCGCCCGTGTCGAGCGTCATTCCGAAGGATTTTCAGTATTTCCCGAATAAGGTGTCCGTCGATCGGACGGGACGGATCTACGTCGTGGCTAAGGGCGCCTACGAAGGGGTCATGGAGATCAATAGTCAAGGGAATTTCCGCGGCTACGTCGGGACGAACAAGGTGCGCTTCAGTCCGGCGGATCTGTTCTGGAAGCGGCTCGCGACCAAGGAGCAGAGCAGTCAGATGCAGCTGTTCCTGCCGGTCGAGTTCGCCAATCTTGATCTCGACGATCGCGGCTTCCTGTACGTCGTCTCCTCGGAGGCGAACGCCGCGGCGCCGATCAAGCGGCTTAACCCGGGCGGGGAAGACGTGCTGCGGCGCGAAGGGTATTTCGATCCGGTAGGAGACGTCGCCGCGCTGCGGGTCAGCGGAGAGCAGCAGGAGGCGGTCGCGAACGCGGGCAGCTCGATCTTCGGCGACGTTGCGACGGACGAGAGCGGGATGTATAGCGGGCTCGATACGAAGCGGAACCGCATCTTCACCTATAACCGCGACGGCAGCCTGCTCTATCAATTCGGCGGCTTCGGCATGACGGACGAAGCCTTCGTGAAGCCGACGGCGATCGACGTGCAGGGAGACCGTATGGTCGTGCTCGACGCAGGCATGAACCGGCTGGTCCTCTTCAATCCGACACGCTATGGGGCGTTGATCCGGACCGGCGTCAAGGCGCATTTCGCCGGACGGTCCGACGAAGCAGCCAAGACGTGGGAGCAGGTGCTCCGGTTGAACGCCAATTTCGATATCGCGTACATCGGGATCGGCAAGGCGCTCTTGAAGAAGGGCGATAACAAAACGGCAATGGCGTATTTCAAGAACGGCAACAACCGCAAGTATTATTCCGAGTCGCTCGACCGCTACCGTTCCGAATACGTGTGGAATCATTTCGGCGCGATCATGACTTCGGCTATCGGCTTGTTCGCCGCCGCCGCTAGCGGCCGCGTCTATTGGAGAAGGCGCAAGCCGGCTGCCCATTATATCGACAACGGCGTCTGGACGACGCCTCTGCGCACGATCGTACGTCCGTTCAGCGGATTCTGGGAAATGAAATACGAGCAGAAGGGCCGTGCGTGGATCGCCCTGCTGATCCTGCTGCTGCTCGTCGTGACCATGATCGTGAAACGCCAATATACCGGATTCGTAGTCAATTTCAACAAGCCGGACGAGTTGAACAGCTTGGACGAACTGAAGTTCATCGTCCTCCCGTTCCTTCTCTTCTGCGTCTCTAACTGGTCGCTTACGACGCTGATGGACGGCGAGGGCAAATTCCGGGATATCGTGATGGCCGTCGGCTATGCGATGCTTCCGCTCGTCCTTATCTTCCTGCCGCAGACGCTGCTGAGCAACCTGGTGACGCAGGGCGAAGCATCATTCTATTACTTACTGGATACGATCGCCTACCTGTGGTTCGGCTGGCTCCTGTTCATCGGGACGATGACCGTTCACCAGTATTCGATCGGGAAGACGGTGCTGACGCTGGCGCTGACCGTGTTCGTCATGGCGTTCATCGTTTTCTTGGGCTTGCTCTGCTTCAGCTTGCTGCAGCAGATGCTCCTGTTCGTCAAATCGCTGTACCGCGAAATCATCGTGCGTTGGTAAAGGAGGGATGGGAATGAAACGCAATACCATCAAGTGGCTCGTCTGCGCCATCTCCTGTGCCGGAGCGGCGGCTTTCCTGATCCTGCACTGGACGTCTGCGCCGAAGACGGAGACCGCGTCGGCAATAACCGGTCAGGCGGGTGATGAGACAGGGGCGGAGGCGGCGGATTCGCTCGCGTTCGCGCAGCCTGCGGGCCTTCAGCAAGTAACGGAGAACGATACGCTTGCGCTCCTGCTCGATCCGTCCACGACGGAGATCGCCGTAAGAGACAAGCGAAGCGGTCAAATGTGGTATTCAAATCCGCAGGACCGCGATCAGGACAAGAAGGCGGAGGGCCCAAACCGGGATAACTTGTCCGCTCAATTCTCGATCGCATATAACAACGACAAAGGCCAGAACTTTATCGCGAACAATTACGCCGAGTCGGTCAAACGCAAGCAGTTCAGCATCGCCCGGACGGAGAAGGGCGTCAAAATCGCGTACCGACTGGGCAATTTTCAGCAAGGACTCGAAGCGATCCCGTCGTTCATCTCCAAGGCGCGCATGGATGAGAAAATTCTCGGCAAGCTGGCGGACGAGAAGCAGCGCTTCGAGATCGAGAAGAGGTTCTTCCTGGACGAGGAGACTCAAATCTACAAACGCAAGGAAATCCCGGACTATGTCGTGGCCGATATCGTCGCGATTCTCGAGCAAGCCGGGTACACCTTGGAGGACGCCAAAGCCGACAATGCCGCGAATAATGCGGGAGGTGAGCAAGCGGCGGCTACCGCGAGGTTCACGATTCCGATCGAATACGAATTGGACGGCGCGGAGCTCCGCGTGCGGGTGAGCGCATCGGAAGTGAAGGATACGCCGGCATTCCCGATTCAATCCATTAAGCTGCTGGAGATGTTTGGGGCCGCGGGTGCCACCGAGCAAGGGTATATGTTCATTCCGGACGGCTCCGGCGCGCTAATCCATTTGAACAATGGCAAGACATCCGCGCTGCCATACGACATGCCCGTGTACGGGAGGGACCGCACCTTGCTGGTCCGCGAAACCGAAGGCGCGCAGGCTCCTGAACCCGCGTCGCCCCGCTTCCCGGTCTACGGGATGAAGAAGGGCGACCATGCTTTCCTGGCGATGATCGAGCAAGGCGATGCGATCGCTTCGATACAAGCGGATATTAGCGGGCGGGTGAACGCGTACAATCGCGCTTATTCGGAATTCCTGCTCAAGCCGATGGAGATGTTCACGTACCGGGTCGGCGCGGTGGCGAAGAACAGCCCGCTGTTCCCCGAGATGTACAACGGCAACATTGAAGTCCGCTATGCGTTCTTATCCGGCGCGGAAGCTGACTACTCCGGCATGGCGAACTATTACCGCCGCGCGCTCGTCCGCCAAGGAGAGCTGAAGCCGATGCAGGGCGAGTTATCTTCGCCGTTTATTCTGGAGCTGGCAGGCACGATTGACGTGCGGAAGACAATATTGGGCGTTCCTTATACGTCCTCGGAGGCGCTGACGACGTTCAAGCAGACGCAGTCGCTGCTGGAGCAGTTGAAGCACAAGCGGGTCGATCATATCAAGCTGCGTTACTCCGGCTGGTTCAACGGCGGGATCAACCATGACTACCCGAATGACGTGGAGATCGAGCGCGTTCTTGGCGGGGCGAATGGATTAGGGCAGCTGAAGGCTTATGCGGCAGACAACGGGATTAAGCTGTACCCGGATGTGGCGTTTCAACGCGTGTACCGCAGCGGAGAAGGGTTCAAGCCCAGCCGCGACGGCGCGTCGTTCCTGTTCCGGGAAGGAATCAAGCAGATGCGGCGCGATCCGGTCACGACGAATAAGGACGGGATGGACTACTACGTGCTGTCGCCGAAGAAGCTGACGGGGCTCGTCGATGATTTCCTGAAGGACTACCGGAAACTTGGATTGAACGGATTGTCATTGCGTGATCTGGGCGAAGACGTGAATTCCACGGTATCGTCGCGCTCCACGCTGGACCGGCAGGCAAGCGCGGCGATTATCGAGCAGAGCGCGGCTAAGCTAGCGGAAGGCGCCGGAAGACTGATGGTCAGCGGCGGCAACGGACCTGTTCTCCCCTATGCGGATACGGTTGTTCATGCGCCGCTCACCGACAGCCGGTTGTATTTGACCGACGAAGAGGTGCCGTTCTATGAGATGGTCGTCCATGGCTTCGTTGATTATGCGGGTTCGCCCGTTAATTTAAGCCGCGATCAGGACTACGAGACGAATCTGCTCAAGTCGCTGGAGACAGGGGCAAGTCTGTATTATCTATGGTTCGCTGGCGACCCTGCTGCCGTGCGCAGTACAGACTTCGACGATCTCTATGCGGCCCATTATTCCAATTGGTTCGAGGAAGCGATTCGCGGCTACCATGAGTTGAACGAAGCGGTCGGGGACGTGCGGCTGCAAGCGATCGTCAAGCATGAGAAGCTGGCGGACAACGTCTACCGGACGACGTATGAGAAGGGCAAGACGGTGACCGTCAATTATAATTCGCAAGCCGTGACGATCGATGGGGTTCGCATTGAGGGACGCGGCTATCGCATTGGAGGGGGGAGAACATGAGCAAGATGCGTATTCGCCTGCCGTGGAAGCTGCGCCCGGACGGGCGGAGCCTGTCGATGTCCGAGAAGAAATCGTGGCTGGGCGTGCTGTTCGTCAGTCCGTGGTTCTTCGGCTTCGTCTTCCTCTTCGCGGTCCCGCTCATCCAATCGCTTCTGTATAGCTTGAACACGCTGGAGGTCGGGCTGGAAGGGTTCGATACGACATTCGCGGGCTTGCGCTTCTACGACGAGCTGTTCACGGAGCATGCCACCTATACGCGGCTGCTCGTCGAGTCGCTGGTTGATTTGGGGATCAACATTCCGTCGATCGTCGTGTTCAGTCTGTTCGCGGCGACGCTGCTCAATCAGAAATTCCGCGGAAGGGTGCTTGCGAGGGCGATCTTCTTCCTCCCCGTACTGCTCGCCACGAATCTGATCACCGTGGAGCAGAGCAGCGACATGGCGATGGTCGCGCAGAACGTCAGCGGCGCGGATGGCGGAGGCGTGCTCAAGAGCACGGAGCTCGAAGCGCTCCTGCTGCAGTCCGGCTTCGGCAGCGGCATCACGTCTTACATAACCGGTTCGGTCAACCGGATCTATGAGATCATTAGCCATTCGGGCGTCCAGATCCTCATCTTCCTCGCGGGCCTGCAGTCGGTGTCCCCGGCCTTGTACGAAGCGGCGAAGATCGAAGGGACGACAGGCTACGAGGCGTTCTGGAAAATCACCTTCCCGATGGTCAGTCCGCTCATTCTGACCAATCTGGTCTATACGGTGATCGATTCCTACAATTACAACAAACTGAGCGTGCTCATCGGCGATACCGCCTTCGACGCGCTGAACTTCAGCTTGAGCGCGGCGATGTCGTGGGTGTATTTCGCGGTAACGGGTCTTCTGCTGCTCGTGCTGGTCCGCCTGGTGTCGACGAAAGTGTTCTACTATGAATGAACGGAGGAGATGCGCGTGAAAGAGTCGATCCTACGATCCGGGCGAGCGGCGGCGCGCTTGATCGGGCAGAAGCAGCCGCTGAACAAGCTGCAGCATGCCGCTTGGGTGCTGCTGCGCGCGGTGCTGGTGACAGGGCTGTGCTTCGTCATTCTGTACCCGCTATTCTTTAAAATCTCGATCTCGTTCAAAGCGCGAGGCGATATGCTCGATCCGACGGTGCTCTGGATACCGAAGCACTTCACGCTGGATAATTTCCGCTTCGCGGCCGACACGCTGCGCTATGCGGAGACATTCACGAATTCGCTCGTCATCTCGCTGCTGACGACGGTGCTGCAGATCGTATCCTGCTCGCTGGCGGCGTTCGGCTTCGCACGGCTAAAGTTCAAGGGCAGCGGCGTCTTGTTCGCGCTGGCGGTATTCACGATCGTCGTGCCGTCGCAGACGCTGATGATCCCGACGTACTTGAATTACCGTTATTTCGATCCGGCCGGGATCTTCGGCTTGTTCGGCGGCGGGCATGGACTAAATTTGCTCGACAGCTATTGGCCGTTCATCCTGCAGGCCATTACCGGGATGGGCATCAAGAGCGGCTTGATCATTTTCATCTTCCGGCAGTTCTTCCGAGGGATTCCGAAGGAGCTGGAGGAGGCGGCGTATATCGACGGCTGCGGCGTCTTCCAGACGTTCTGGCGCATCATGCTGCCCAATGCGGTGCCCGCCATTATCACGGGTTTCCTGTTCTCGTTCGTTTGGATGTGGAACGACAATTACTACGCCGGTCTGCTGCTGACCAAAATCAAAGTGCTGACGACGACGCTGCCGATGATGTGGACGGCCACCCAGTTCGAGGATGGCCTGTACGGCTACATGATCAAGAACACCGGCGAGCTGCTGTTCATAGCGCCGATTATCATTTTGTACATGTTCGTGCAACGGTACTTCACGGAAAGCATTGAACGGACTGGGCTTGTCGGCTGACGCATACCTATGTTATGAACGTGAAGAGACAGCCGATATGAACAGCGCGTATGAGGCGCTGCAGGAGGAATCGACGATGGAGAGAAAGCTGCGGTTTCGAGAAGACGGTACGTTTACGATCGTGCAATTCACGGATTTGCATTGGAAGAATGGGGACGAGGCAGACTTGCGAACACGTTCGCTGATGGAACTGGCAATCTCGGAGGAAGCGCCCGACCTGATCGTCTTTACGGGCGACGTAATCTACAGCAGCGAATGCGACGCCCCGCTCCATGCAATACGGGAGGCGGTATCGGCCGCGGAAGCGAGCGGGATCCCGTGGGCGGTCGTGCTTGGCAATCACGACAGCGAGGCGGACGTAACGCGCGAGGAGCTGCACCGGTCTCTGCTCGGTTATGGCGGCAGCGTAACCGGCGATACGCCGGGGGTGACCGGCTGCGGCAATTATACGATCGCGGTGCGAGACAGCGGTGGCACGGAGACTGCCGCCGTACTATATTTCCTGGATAGCGGGGACTACTCCAGACATCCGAATGTCGACGGCTATGCGTGGATAGCCAAGGATCAGATCGACTGGTACGCGAGCCAGTCCCGAGCCTTCGCGGCCGGCAATGACGGCAACCCGCTGCCGGCGCTGGCGTTCTTCCACATTCCGCTGCCCGAGTATGCGGAAGCATGGGAGCAAGGGGGCTGTCGCGGAAGCAAGCACGAAGCGGTCTGCTGTCCGAAGCTCAACTCGGGGCTGTTCGCCGCGATGGTGGAAGCAGGGGATGTCATGGGGACGTTCGTCGGCCATGACCATATCAATGACTTCTCCGGCGAGCTGTGCGGCATTAGACTGACCTATGGCCGGGCATCGGGTTACAACACGTACGGCAAAGAAGGATTCCCGCGCGGAGCACGGGTGATCCGGCTGCGAGAAGGCGAGCGTTCGTTCGAGTCTTGGCTGCGGCTGGATGACGGCAGCGTGGATTGGCAGACTGACGAAGCGGCGATAGAATAGCGGTTGATTGCGGCATTGCATGGCAAAAAGGCGCCGATTTGTCGCCGTATTCTACGGAGTCGATTCCAACGGGAACAATACGGCGCCCTTACAAGGAGAGGGGAAACGAAGATGAAAATTCATTTTCTCGGTACGGCGGCCGCGGAGGGGTTCCCGAACGCGTTCTGCCGGTGCGAAGCTTGCGCGAAGGCGCGCAGCTTGGGCGGCCGCAATATCCGGACGCGCAGCTCCGTCATCATCGACGATGTTCTTAAGGTGGATTACCCGCCGGATTCGCACATGCAGGCGCTTCGCGACGGGATCGATCTCGGCGCCATCGAGCATTTGCTGTTCACCCACACGCATTATGATCATTTCAACCCGGAGGATTTGTTCAGCCGGATCGAAGGGTTCGCGCACGGTCTCGACGCGCCGCTCGCGATATATGGCAACGACGCCGTCATTGCCCGCAGCCGCGCGGCGATCGGATCTTATGCGGGGGAACGATTCCGGTTCCAGCTGCTGCGGCCCTTCGAGCCCTTCGACGCCGGCGATGCGCGGGTTACGCCGCTGCTGGCGGACCATGACCGCTACGAGAATTGTCTGCTCTATTATATCGAGAAGGGCGGCAGGACGATTTTCTACGGCAACGATACGGGCTGGTTGCCGGAGGCAACATGGGCGTGGCTGCTGGAGGGCAGACGGATCGATCTGGCTATTCTCGATTGCACGCACGGTTATACGGGCAACGACCGCAACCCGAATCATATGGGCATCGAGACCGTGCTGGAGGTGAAGCGGCGGTGGCAGGAGAGCGGCGTGCTGGCCCGGGACGGTCAAATCTACGTGACGCACTTTACGCATAATTCCAGGCTGCTGCATGAAGAGTTCGAGCGGATCTTCGAGCCGGCCGGCATTCAGGTCGCATATGACGGATTAATCATTCACATCTGATGGCTGCGGGAGGCAGCGGCAGCTGCACGGAGCACTGGGGGAAGTAACGGTTGACTAATGAAGAGACAGACAGTCAAGACGGCGAACGGGCGGTCGCGATGGTCGGCGCCGTCAGCGGGCTGGCATTGTTCGGAGATGCCATGCTGTACGTCGTGCTGCCCGTGTATTGGAAGGAAGCGGGGCTCGAATCGCTTTGGCAGGTCGGATTGATCCTCTCGATTAACCGGTTCGTCCGGCTGCCGCTTAATCCGCTTATCGGTTGGCTGTACAATCGGCTGCCGCTGCGAGCGGGCTTGTATGCGGCGGTGCTGCTGGCCGCCCTGACGACGGCAGGCTACGGCATTTGGGAAGGATTCGCGGCATGGCTCGTCCTGCGCGCGCTATGGGGCATCGCTTGGTCGCTAATGCGCATCGGAGGTTATCTGACGGTCATCCGCTGCTCCGATCGGACGAATCGGGGGAGGCTGATGGGACGGTATAATGGCGTCTGGCGGTTGGGTTCGCTGGTCGGGGTCCTATTCGGCGGCATATTGGTGCCTATGGCCGGACTTCAACCGATCGCCATCTTGTTCGGGTTGTTCGCGCTGACCGGTCTGCCGTTGATCGCGCTATATATCGGCCGCAGTGGCACGGAAGACGCTATCCGACTGACGAAGAACGGCGGGGCGGCGGTGAAGCATGCCCGAATCTGGACGCGACCGGTCAAGAAAATCGTCGTGTGCGGCTTGCTGGTCGCCACGCTCCATGCCATATTCGGGTCTACCTTAAGCTACATGATCGCCTCCACTTACAGCCAAGGCGAGCTGTTCCTCGGCATCGTAATTAGCAGCACCGTGCTTGCCGGCACATTGGAGGCGATTCGCTGCTTATGGGAGCCTTTCCTTGGGGTATGGTTCGGCCGATTGTCCGACGGACCAGCCGGGAGGATTCCGCTGCTCATGCTGTCCGCGGCAGCGGCAGCGCTCGGCTTCGCGCTCGTGCCGATCGAGATGCCGCCGCTCGCTTGGCTGCTGATTGTGCTCTATGTCAAAGCAACGGGCACGATGATGACGACGATCGTCGACGCGATGGCGGCCGATGTCGCCAAGTCTTCCGCTGTCGCGATCATGACAGCCTATTCGGTCGCGACCGACCTTGGCGCAGCTGTCGGACCTGCCTTGATTTATTGGGCGCTGGGCCGAGACTTCGGGCTTCTGCCCGCTTTGCTGATTTGCTCGGCGGTCTTCGTGCTTATCGGCTGGTCGTACCGCAAGGAATATCGAATGGAAAGAAGGGGAGAGGAATGGGCAGGACAATGAGGTTTAGGGAGGATGGCACGTTCGTCATCGTCCAGTTCTCGGACGTCGAGTTCATCGACGCGGAGGATTACGATCCCAAGACGCCGGCGATCAATGCCGAGACGAAGGAGACGATGGTCGCGGTGATCGAGGCGGAGAAGCCGGATTTGATCGTCTTCGCCGGCGACGTGACGGCAAGCGCGCGCGGCCGGGATCCGCTCCAATCGCTGCGCGATGCGGTCACGGTGGCAGAGGAGCGCGCCATCCCGTGGGCGGCGGTGTTCGGCAATCATGACTCGGAAGGGGAAGTGACCCGTCAGCGGATGCACGAGGAGCAGCTTGCCCATCGGCATTGCATGGCGAGCGCCGACCCGCCAGGGGTGAGCGGAGCCGGCAACTACACCATTCATCTGTTGAACGAGCAGGATGAGGTCGCCTGCGCACTGTATTTCCTGGACAGCGGCGATTATTCATCATCGCCGCGGGTGGGCGGCTATGACTGGATCCGGCGCGACCAGATCGATTGGTACGTCGGACATTCCCGTACGCTTGCAGCTTCGAACGGCGGCTCGCCCGTTCCGGCGCTGTCCTTTTTTCACATCCCGCTGCCCGAGTATCGCGAAGCATGGGAGACGCAATTTTGTCTTGGTCACGGCTCCGACGGCATCAGCTCGCCGCGCATCAATTCGGGCATGTTCGCCGCCATGGTCGAAGCGGGCGACGTCATGGGCGTGTTCGTCGGTCATGACCATTCGAACGACTTCTGCGGCACGCTGCGCGGCATCCGTCTCTGCTATGGCCGCTCGACCCGCTATGTCAGCTATATCGACGGAGAACGCAACGACCGCTTCAAGACCGGCGCCAGAATCATTCGGCTGGAAGCGGGCAAGCGGGAGTTCGAGACGTGGATTCGCCAGCACGACGGGACGATCGCCGAGCTGCCGGTTCATGAGCCGTAAGGCGTGCTAGCAGAGGCGATAGGCTAGTAGACGCGAACGGTGAAAGGATAGCGGGCTGAAGGAGGTCGGAGGAACCGATGGGACAGCATGCAAGCAGGGCGGATTGGCTGCTCGATCCGTCTAGTTTCGTCGCGAGGTTCGAGCATGGCAAGCATAGCGACGAGATTATGCTGACGAACGGGCTAATTAGCCGGACGTGGAGACTGGCGCCGAATGCGGCGACGGTCGCGTTCGACAATCTCATGACGGGCGAGACGATCATCCGGGGCGTCAAGCCCGAAGCGTGGATGCGGCTTGATGGGCAGGACGTCGCGATCGGCGGATTGACCGGACAGCCGGATTACGCCTATTTGCGCGAAGAATGGGTGGATGACTTGAAGGCAGATTCTTCCGCCTTCGCGTTCGCAGGTTATACGGTCGGACAGACGAAGGAGCGATTCCCCTGGAAGCGGACCGATCATTCCGGCGCGGCTGCTTGGCCGCCTCCGGGGGTATCGCTTGTTATTGACTTCACATCGGATGATCCTCGTTATAAAGACGTATCGGTTAATGTCCATTATGAGCTGTACGACGGGATTCCGCTGATGGCCAAGTGGATCGATATTCGCAATAATGGCAGCGAGACGATCACGCTGGATTCGTTCCGGAGCGAGCTGCTCGCGGTCGTGGAATGGGATTCCCCTGTCGAGACGCCGGATCGGTGGGATTACCCGAATCTCCACGTGGAGAGCGACTACTCGTTCCAAGGCATGGCGCAGCGCAAGGCGAACCGGACGACGCAATGGACAGCGGATCCGGACTACGCGACGCAAATCAATTATGACCGGCAGACGCCCGCGCTGCTCGTCAGCGCCCCGCCGGTCGGGCCCGATGCGAGGATTAGCCCTGGCGAATCGTTCGAGTCGTTCCGAACGTTCATCCTCGTGCAGGATAGCACGGACCGTGAGCGCAAAGGCCTAGCCCAGCGGCGGATGTACCGGACGCTCGCGCCCTGGACGCAGGAGAATCCGGTCTTCATGCACGTGCAAAGCATGGACCCTGACGTTATTCGCTCGGCCGTCGATCAATGCGCGGAAGCCGGGTTCGAGATGGTCATCTTATCCTTCGGCAGCGGCTTGGACATGGAGAACGACGATCCTCTCTATCTGGCGGCGCTGAAGGAGCTAGCCGATTATGCGCACGCGAAGGGAGTCGCGCTCGGGGGTTATTCGCTGCTGGCGAGCCGTTCAATCAGCGCGGAGGATGATGTGGTCAATCCGGCTGGGGCGTACTATGTGCATTCACCTTGTCTGGGCAGCGAGTGGGGCGAAGCGTATTTCCGCAAGCTGCGCGCTTTCTTCGAGCGGACGGGATTCGATGCATTGGAGCACGATGGGTCATACCCGGGCGATCTCTGTGAATCCGCTGCGCATCCCGGCCATCGCGGACGTGACGATTCGCAATGGACGCAGTGGAGCTGCATCGCGGAATTTTATAAGTGGTGTAGAGCGAGGGGCATCTATCTGAATGTACCGGATTGGTACTTCCTGAACGGGTCGAACAAGGCGGGCATGGGCTATCGCGAGGTAAACTGGGCGCTCCCGCGGGAGCGGCAGGTGATGCTGGCGAGGCAAAATATATTCGACGGCACATGGGAGAAGATGCCGAGCATGGGCTGGATGTTCGTGCCGCTCACCTCCTATCAAGGCGGCGGTCCGGATTCCACGCTGGAGCCGCTGGATGCGCATCGCGATACCTACGACGCCCATCTGATGACGAATTTCACGGCAGGCGTGCAGGCCATTTACCGGGGCTTCCGGCTGTATGATTCGGATCGTACGCAGCAGACGGTCCGATTCTGGACGGATTTCCACCGTCGATACCGGGCCATATTAGAGTCGGACATTATCCATGTGCGCCGGCCGAGCGGCCGGGATTGGGACTGCATGCTGCACGTGAATCCGATGCTTCGTCACCGGGGACTGGCCGTGGTGTACAATCCGCTTGATCGGGAGCTTGCATGCGAAGTCGAGCTGCCGCTCTACTATACGGGGCTAGCCGATACGGCGCGGATTCGGGAAGGGGAGGACGGAGATTTCCAGGCGTATCGACTGGACCGCGAGTACCGAGTCCGGCTTGACGTTAGAATTCCCGGGCAGAGCTGCCGCTGGTACGTGATCGAAGCGCCGGAGGCCGGAGAGTAACCATTAGCACTTCTATATCGCAAATCAAAAATCCCCTGTACGCCGATTGATGGCATGCAGGGGATTTGTTTGCAGGCGGTGCTTTTGACTCGCTATGAATCCTGTCGCGTGAACGGCTTGTCCCTTATTTATAGTACGAAGTCGTAAGCGGAACGAATATGCTTCCGCCATCTTCCAGATCAGAATGGATGTACAGTCTTTCGACGCCGCTGATATCGATCTCATAGGTCTTGAGGCCTTCGCTGACTGCGATCGTATCGGTCTTTAGCTTGATGTCGGTTTCGGCGTCGGAGACGAAAAATTCTTCGATGTCTTTCCCGATCGCGGCGACTTGGATCACGATCTTCTGGTATTTGCCCTTCGGATACAGCGAGAATCCGTCCGAACGCGCGCCGCTGAGGTTATTGAAATGCACGTCCTTGTAGTCTTTGCCGTTGTAGCTGGTTGACTGCGGATCTTTCGTTCGTTGACCGGAGCTGCCGTAGCTGTCCGCGATCGGAATGCCGGCGAGTTTCTCGCCCAGGATGATGGTATTCGTCGCGCCATTGTATTCGATGTTGACGCCAAGCGCGTTCGAGATGGCCCGAACCGGCAGATAGGTGCTGCCGTTGTAGGATATGGGGGCTAGCGCCGCGCCCTTGTCGTTCTGCGGCTGGAACGGTTTGCCGTTCACCAGGAACTTCATCGACGGATCGAGAAATGCTTTGATTTGCTGCAGGTTGGAGCCCGCGTATACGCCTGCGCTGGCGCTAAGCAGGAAGAGGCCGGCAGCGCCGGCGGCGATCCATTTCTTTTTCATGATACTCGCTCCTTATCGGTCGCATTATGTAAAGATTTGGACATTCAACCCTATCAGCATATCGAATCATCGGGCATGGGACTAGAGGCCTTGGTTCCTACTTTATGGGAGAATATACTTATTTGGTTAATCCATTCGATTTGCGCAAAAGCGAGGGGGTGATCCCCTTATATTGCTTGAACAACTTCGTGAAATAGTTCGGATTGTCGCACCCGATCCGTTCGGCGATTTCGGTCATGGTCATGTCCGATTCGAGCAGTAGCCGTTCGGCCTCGTTCACCTTGCACACATGCACATATTCGATGAACGTTCGACCGGTGAGCTTCTTGAACGTTTTGCAGAAGTGGTGCAGGCTCATGTTCATCGCGCGGGCGGCATCGGCTACGGCATGCTTGTCCGCATATCGGGTCTCGATGTCGAGAATGAGCGCCTTGAATCGTTCGCGATTGTGAACGAACGGCCGCGCCCGATGCTCCGGCAGCTGATGCGGCAGGAAAGCGCGCGAGAGGTGCGTCAGCAGCATATGTAGCTGCGCCTTTACGATTAACAGGAACCCCGGCGCTTTGGCCGCGAACTCAGCTGCGGCTTGATCGAGTAGGGTATAGTGAGCCGTCACGGATGGTTCCGAAGCCGCAGGCTTAACGGGAAACTGGACGCGACCTTCCAGGTAAGGGAGCACGAATTGGGCATGAATCGGATCATGTACCCAATGCTGGAACAAGGCGCTGTTGAACACGATGGACAAGAACGCGATATCGCCCTCGCACGAGCTATAGCCAACATGCAGCCCGCCGGCCGGCACGATCAGCACGTCGCCGGGCGCGGCTTCGTAAGGCTGGCTGTCGATATGGAAGACGCCGGTGCCCTGCTGCATGACGATAATCTCGAAATGCTCGTGCCAATGAAGGAAAAGAATTTGCTGGCCGGCTCTCGCATTCGGACAGCGGTTGAAGAAGAACTGGACGGGATGCGTCTTCTCGTCCAGACGGGTATGCTCGCGCAGTTCCTTCGGGTAGGTCATCGGCCAATCACCTTTCGCAAAATCGGACTAGTATTGCACAAGAACGTTAGAGCAATTCCGCGCAGCGGCGGACTATACTTATGGTGTAGAACCGCTTGTCGCACAAAATCGGGATGGTGGCAGGTTGGTGCGCTGTCATGTTCACGTGCTGCATGCAGCGTTGAAATGTATACGCATTCATTATATCGGCGCAGGTTGAAAGCGGCAATTGCCTGCTTGAAATACGCTATCAACCGGTGCCGCGAGGAGACGAGAGACGATGAGAACGTACAGAATCGCCGTCGCAGGCTGCGGTGGCATGTCGAACCAATGGATCGATTACGCGATGGCGAGAGAAGATGCAGAGATCGTTGCCCTCGTGGATATTAGCCGAGAGGCTGCGGAGGCGATGAAAGCGAAGAAAGGGCTAGCTTGCCCGACTTTCACCAGCCTTGCCGATGCGCTCGCACATTCCGGCGCGAACGTCGTCTTCGACGTGACGATTCCGGCGACCCACTTCGAGATTGCCTCGACGGCATTGCGCGCCGGCTGCCACGTGTTCGGGGAGAAGCCGCTCGCGGAGACGATGGACGACTGCAGCGAGATTGTCCGGCTGTCGCAGGAGACCGGGCGCTCCCATGCCGTCATGCAGAACCGCCGATTCGATCCTCGCATCCGGTCGCTGCGGCGATTGCTCGCCGGCGGCACGATCGGCAAGCCGGGGTTCGTCGCGGCCGACTTCTTCCTCGGTCCACACTTTGGAGGCTTCCGCGAAGCGATGGATAGCCCTTTGCTGCTCGATATGGCCATCCACACGTTCGACCAAGCGAGGCTCATCACGGGCGCGAACCCCGTATCGGTGTACTGTCAGGAATTCAACCCGCCGGGTTCTTGGTATGCTGGGGCGGCGGCTGCGGTATGCATCTTCGAAATGTCCGACGGCTCGGTCTTCAATTACCGGGGATCGTGGTGCGCGGAAGGCGCGCCGACGTCGTGGGAAGCGTCGTGGCGGATTACAGGCGAACGGGGAACCGCCATCTGGGACGGTCACGGGGAGCCTTATGCGGAGGTTATTGCTGCGGGTGAGCAGGACGGGAAGTTCATCCGGGATTACGTAAGGATCGATGCCGTCCGCGTTGATGAGGAAGCGGCTCGAACCGGCCACGTCGGCTGCCTGGACGAGATGTTCCGCGCATTGGCAGAAGGGCGGCCTGCCGAGACGGACTGCCGCGACAATCGGTATAGCATGGCGATGGTGCTCGGCGCCCTAGAGAGCGCCAAGACGGGGCAGAAGGTGTCAATTACCGAACTGGCGCGGGATTAGCGATTTGGCTTATCGGGCCGATGGGACTGGCCGGTGCAGGCTGACAAGCGGATGACAGATGGCTTGTCACAGGTTGTCAAAGATAATGAAGGAGAGAAGCGATACGATTAGATACTATCTCCTGCTGCTGACCGACCTCAAACAAGAGTCGCGGCGAATCATGTGCTTCCATCCGATCTGGCGACGTGTTTCCAAACGTATACCGTGAACGACAATGGCGCCACAGGTAAGCTCCTGTGACGCCATTTTATGGTTGGTTAATTGTGTCTCGAAGTTGCTATATTGAATCCGGGGGAGTGCCGATTATCGGTGCGAGTGGAATCGCTAAGGTATTAGGTCACGATGCAACTCGGCGCATAAGCGACCTACAGGTCGTTATTGAGTGGGGCGAAGGAGCGAATCGGTGCAATAGCGATCTACAAGTCGTTATCGAGTGTGGAAGAGGTGGCATATGGCGCAATAGTGACCTACAAGTCGTTATCGAGTGTGGAAGATGTGGCATATGGCGCAATAGTGACCTACAAGTCGTTATCGAATGGGGCGGAGGTGCGAATTGGTGCAATAGCGACCTACAAGTCGTTATGGAATGAGGCGGAGGTGCGAATTGGTGCAATAGCGATCTATAAGTCGTAATTGAGTGTGGAAGAAGTAGAATTTGGCGCAATAGTGACCTACAAGTCGTTATTGAGTGGGGCGTAGGCGCGAATCGGTACAATAGCGACCTACAAGTCGTTATCGAGTCAGATAGAGGTGCAGTCCGTGCAATAGCGATCTACAATTCGTCATCAAGTGTGACAGAGGTGCAGTCCGGTGCAATAGTAACCTACAAGTCGTTATCGAGTGGGACGTAGGAGCGAATCGGTACAATAGCGATCTACAAGTCGTTATCAAGTATGACAGAGGTGCAGTCCGGTGCAATAGTGACCTACAAGTCGTTATCGAGTGTTGAAGAGGTGGAATATGGCGCAATAGTGACCTACAGGTCGTTATTGAGTGGGGCGTAGGCGCGAATCGGTACAATAGCGATCTACAAGTCGTTATCGAGTCAGATAGAGGTGCAGTCCGTGCAATAGCGATCTACAAGTCGTTATCAAGAGTGACAGAGGTGCAGTCCGGTGCAATAGTGACCAACAAGTCGTTATCGAGTGTTGAAGAGGTGGAATATGGCGCAATAGTGACCTACAGGTCGTTATCGGGTAGGGCGGAGGTGCGAAACGGTACAATAGCGACCTACAAGTTGTTATCAAGAGTGATAGAGATGCAGTCCGTTGCAATAGCGATCTATAGGTTGCTTTCGAGCGTGGCAGGTGGGCAACGTGGAGCAAAAGTGACCAGCAAGTCGTTATCGAGCCCGACAGTGGTGGAATCCGGAGCATTAACGATCGACAAATCATTATCGAACGCGGCAGCGTGCGATTCCGCCCATCAGCGACATACAAGTCGCTATCAAGCTCAACTTCGCATCCCGGCGACCGTGCAGCTCCCTCCAAAAAAGCAAAAGGTAGGCGCGCATGATAGCCCGCCTACCTCTTCGACTAACCCTGGTTCAAATACACCGCTTCGCCCGTGCGCGCGGATTCGTACAGCGCCTCCAAAATTTGCGAGACGACGTAAGCCTGCTCCGGCGTTACGACCGGATCGGTACCCTGCTCCAGCGCTTGCAGCCACAATCGCATCTCGACGTCCGCGGCATCCTCCGCCTTGCCGGAGTAGAACGCGACGCCGCCTGCCTTCAGATCGACTTCGGTGACGTACAAGCGGCTGTGCTGCTCGCCGTTAATTCGAAGACCGTCCTTCATATCGGCGCCGGCTTCTGTGCCGCTCAGCGTGCATTTCGCCTCGTCGACTTCCAGCGTATTGAGCGCCCAGCTCGATTCCAGCATGATGGTCGCGCCGTTCTCCATGACGATCATGCCGAAGGCGGAATCCTCAACCGTGAATTTGGCCGGGTCCCAAGGTCCCCAAGCGTTGGCGGCATTCTCGCGCTGCGACAGCTTGTGATAGGCGGTGCCGAGTACGAGCTTCGGCTTATAATTGTCCAGCATCCACAGCGTCAAGTCCAGGGCATGAGTGCCGATATCGATCAACGGTCCGCCGCCTTGCTTCTCCTCGTCGAGGAAGACGCCCCATGTCGGCACCGCTCTGCGGCGAACGGCGTGCGCTTTCGCGAAATAGATGTCGCCAAGCGCGCCTTCTTCGCAGAGCCGCTTCAAGTGCAGGCTGTCCGGGCGGTACCGGTTGTTATAGCCGATCGTCAGCTTCTTGCCGGTCCGCTTGGCGGCTTCGACCATCCGCTTCGCGTCCGCCGCGGTCTTGGCCATCGGCTTCTCGCACATGACGTGCTTGCCAGCCTCCAGCGCTGCGATCGCGATGTCGGCATGGGAGTCGTTCGGCGTACAGACATGGACGACGTCGATCGTCTCGTCCTGCAGCAGATCCGTGTATTGCGCATAGACCGCCGCGTCCTCTGTACCGTATTTCTCGCGAGCTTGCTCCGCACGTTCGGTTACCAGGTCGCAGAATGCGACGAGCTGCGCGTTCGGCAGCTTGCTCAGGCTCGGCAGGTGTTTGCCGTTCGCAATGCCGCCGCAGCCGATAATGCCAATTCGAAAGGTTTGAGTCATATCCTTCCCATCCCCCTTAATAGATTCGGTTTGTAAGCTTGTAAAGCGCTGTCATGTTCGTTTATCACTCCAAATGTAGCATAGGGCTTGCCGAACGACTATTACGATTACACGCAAACCCGACTTTAAAATTACGACAGAAGGAGATTGGCCGCTCATGGCAGAAATTATTCGGATGTCGCAAATTTATAGTCGAAGTGGCGCGTTCATGCATAACATTCAAGACGAACCTGTGTTACTTTATCGGTGATGTCGTACTTTCATAGATAGGGGCGAGCCGAACATGATTCGAATCGGGAAAATCAGTTATTGGCATGTGCACGCGGAAGAATATACGCAAGCGGTCCTCAGTCATCCGGGTAGCGAGCTGGCTGCGATTTGGGACGAGAATGCCGAGCGCGGGCTGCGGATGGCCGACAAATACGGCGTGCCGTTCGTATCGTCGCTTGAGGAATTGCTGGGACGTGACGATATCGACGCTGTCGTCATCGACGCGCCGACCACGAAGCATCGTGACATCATGGTGCAGGCAGCGCGGGCAGGCAAACATATTTTCACGGAGAAGGTCATCGCGCCGACGCTTCATGAAGTGAATGAGGTGCTGAGCGAAGTGCAGGAAGCTGGCGTACGTATGGGCGTCTCGCTGCCGAGACTCTACGACGCTTACACGGTCGCGATTCGGGACGTGCTCGCATCGGGCAGACTCGGGACGCTGACGCAAGCGCGCGTTCGCTTATCCCATAACGGGGCGACGGCGAACTGGCTGCCGGCGCATTTCTACGACAAGAACGAGACGGCCGGCGGCGCGATGATCGATCTGGGCTGTCATCCTATGTACCTCGTCCGTCTGTTCCTTGGCCAACCGGAGCAGGTAAGCGCGCAGTACGGCTACGTAACGGGCAAAGACGTCGAAGACAACGCCATCGTGCTGCTCGGTTACGCGAACGGGGCAATCGGCGTCGTGGAAGCAGGCTTCGTGAATGACCGCTCGCCGTTCTCCATCGAGCTTCACGGCACGAAAGGGACGCTGTTGTACGGACTGCCCGAGAACAAACTTCTGGTCAGCAATCAAGATGGCTGGGAAGAAGTCCAGATTGGCGAACGCCTGCCTCTTGCGTTCGAGCAGTGGGTCCAGCACATCGAGGACGGTACGGAGGCTGAAGAGAATCTGACCATTGCGCGCGATTTGACCTCGCTCATGGAGGCGGCTAATCTGTCCGCGGAATCCGGACGCGCGGTGCGCCTAGACGATCTGAAACAATAGCAGGCTAAGGAGAGAAGGCGATGAAGAAGCAGGAGGAACCAGGAGTTGCAGCCGCGAAAGAGCAGCTGCGCCAATACGATTTGTTCTCGCGGCTCTGGTCGAACAGGCGCTGGGACGTGCTTGACCGGCTGGATTTGCAATTCCGCTGGGGCGGATATGGCGTCCGGGTGCTGCGCTGCCATTTGACCGCCTTCTCGCCTGGCCAGACGATCTCCTTTCATCAGCATTCGGAATATGAGCTGCATTTCATCCCGCAAGGGCGCGGGAAAGTCGCGTTCCAGCATCATGAATACGAATTGAAAGCAGGCATGTTCTATATTACCGGTCCGGGCGTTATGCATCAGCAGTGGTCGGACGAAGACGAGCCGATGTACGAATTTTGCTTGCATTGCGACATTCAGCCGTTGGAGGACGCCGCGGACAGCGAGGCATGGGGCGAATCGATCGAGCGCGGCGAAGCCGAGGAGTGCGTGCGTCTGCTCGGCATCTCCTCCGCAATTCCCGTCGCAGACCGGTTCAACGCGATGAGCTGCTTCATGGAGGCGTATCGCATCTATGACGAGCAGCGCGTCGGGTTCTATACATCGCTCAAGAGCGCCATCATCCAAATGCTGCTTCGAGCCGTAAGGCCTTTCGCGCCGGCGGAGCAGGCGGTGTCCATTCCCGAGCGGGACATGAACGCCCACCGATACCGGCAAGCGAAGCAATACATGGAGGACAATGCATCCAGGCCGATAACGCTGGAGGAAGTGGCGCTAGCCGCGGGCGTTAGTCCCCGGCAGTTGCAGCGGATTTTCGTTCAAGAGGGGAGCCTCTCGTTCCGAGAAGAGCTCGAAGAAATGCGGATGACCCGAATATGCTCGGATCTGGCGGTCAGCACGAAGCCGATCGACGCGATCGCGCAAGCGCACGGCTACGCGAACGTAAACTATTTGTATCCGGTATTCAAAAAGAAATTCGGCCTGACGCCGGCAGCTTATCGCAGACGGCAGGCGCTTGCCATGACGAATCCTCAGCAGAAGGAGCCACCGGAATGAACAACGTAAAAATCGGAATTATCGGCAGCGGAGGCATTGCGGGCGCGCATGTCGCCGCTTACCGCAAGCTGCCTTTCGTCGAAATCGTCGCCGTCGCGGATATCGTGCCCGGGCGCGCAGCCGCGTTCATCGAGCGTCACGGACTTGGCGATACGGCGTCGTTCGACAGCCATGAAGAGCTGCTTCGCCAGGAGCTGGACGCGGTCAGCATCTGTACCCCCAATGTCTCCCATCACCGAATCGCGGTAGATGCTCTCCGCGCGGGCAAGCAGGTGCTGCTCGAGAAGCCGATGTCGGTGACGCTGCAAGAAGGTCTGGAGATGGTGCAGACATCACGGGAGACCGGCTGCATGTTGTCGATCGGCTTTCAGCCCAGGTACGACCCGAACATGAAGCTGCTGCAGCGGATCGTCAAGAGCGGTCGGCTCGGTCAAGTGTATTACGCAGAGACGGGCGGGGGACGCCGCCGCGGCATGCCGGGCGGGACGTTCATCCGCAAGGAGCTCGCCGGCGCCGGGGCGATGGCCGACATCGGCTGTTATTCGCTCGACATGGCGTTGAATACGATGGGCCATCCGCGACCGGTGGCGGTGTCGGCCTTTACGTCGAACCATTTCGGACGCAACCCGCTCTATCACCGCGAAGCCGACCAGTTCGAGGTCGAGGATTTCGGCGCGGCGATGGTGCGCTTCGAGAACGATATGGTGCTTCAATTCAAAATTTCGTGGGCGATGCATATGGACTCGCTCGGCTCGACGATGTTCCTCGGCACCGACGCTGGACTGAAAGTGCAACCGTTCGGCGCGGGTCCGTGGTCCGGCGTCTGGGACGGCAAGATCGGCGCCATGACGCTGTTCCATGATGAGTTCGGCGGGCATACGACGACCGAAGTGCCGCTGATTGGTCATGATCTGGATCTGTTCTTCGAGAAGGTACGGGATTTCGCCGAAGCCGTTCGCGATGGCAGGCCGGCTCCGATTCCCGCGGACGAAATCGTCATCCAACAGGCGATCATTGACGGCATCCTTCGGTCCGCCGAAGCGAAGCGCGAAGTGTCGGTCGAGCTGCCAGACGGAGTTGGATGCGATAGCGAAAGTTCAACTGGCCTTACGGACGATCAAGCTGCGAGCTAAGTTGAGCGAGCATACTCGATAAATATAAAATAGTGCGATGGCGCGTCAGCAGCCGTCGCTGAGGATAAAAGATGGCCTCTCTGCCGTCGATAGAATGCGTCGGTAAGACGTGTCTATTCCAGTCAGGGGGGCTTATCTCCAACTTCCTTATTGACAGACAATTCATGCGCATGCGAAAATGTACGCGCGTACATCAATCATCATTCCACTCATCGAAGGCGGAGGAATACCTATCAACAGAAAAGAAGTGGCAAGGCTCGCGGGCGTATCCGAAGCGACCGTATCCCGGGTGCTGAACGGCGTCGGCCCGATTAAAGAGCAGACGCGCGCGCGCGTCATGGAAGCTGCGAAAGCGCTTAACTACGTACCTAGCGCGCTCGCACAGGGCTTCGCCCGCAAGCGCAGCGGGAATTTGGGCGTCATCCTGCCGCTGCTGCCGAAGGTAAACCTCTTCTCGACGCATTACTTCTCGGAGCTGTTAAGCGGCATCGGCATGACGGCTAGCCGGTACGGTTATGACCTGCTGCTGTTGTTCCGCGAGCCCGACGAACCGCGTGAATACGAGCGGATGTTCCAGGCGCAGAAGATCGATGCGTGCCTCATTCTCGGCGCGCAGGACGTCGAGCCCGAGCGCCATGCGCTGGCGGAACTGGCGGCGAACGGACGGCAATTCTGCTTAGTGAGCCAACGGTTCGAAGGGACCGGCTACAACGCGGTGGATGCCGATCATCGCGAAGGTGTGCGTGCCGCGGTCCATCATCTTCTGGATCGGGGATTCTCCCGCATCTGGTTCCTGAACGGGCCGTCATCGTATTCGAACAGCGCGGATCGGCTGCAAGGATACTGCGAAGCGCTGCACGAACGCGGCGTGCCGTTCGACCCGGAACGCGTGCTCCTCGGCAACTACAGCCGCACGAGCGGGTACCGTCTGTCGGAAGAGATCGAAGGACTCGTTCGTTCCGGGGCGGCAGACGCGATCGTGGCGGGCAGCGACCGGATGGCGATCGGCGTGCTGCAAGGATTGAAGGAGAAAGGGCTTCTCGCCGGTATCGATTACGGTCTAGTCGGATGCGACGATTCCGAAGGGGCCAAGCTGACCGATCCGATGCTGACCTCGATCGCGGTGCCTTTCTACGAGATGGGCAGCCAGGCGGCGAACCAGATTCTGTCTCCGCTCGCGCAGGGAGAGACGTCGTCTTCCTTCCAACTGAAGCTCCCGGTCGAGCTGATCGTGCGAGGATCATCGGCACGTTAATGCAGTGTCCGATTGGCGAGTTCAAGCAAAAGCGAGAGTAAGCGTCAACCATTGCACATCCATTTTCCAAGCGAAGAAAGGTGGAGCTGCCAAATGAAATCCGTTAACGTCGGCATGGTCGGCTATAAATTTATGGGCAAGGCGCACAGCAACGCGTACCGCGCCCTCCCGATGTTCTTCCCGCAGGCGGCGAAGCCTGTCATGAAGGCGATTTGCGGCCGCGATGCAGATGCGCTCGAAGGGGCGCGCGCGCAATTCGGCTGGGAGAGCGCCGAGACGGACTGGCGCGAGCTGGTGAAGCGTTCCGATATCGATCTGATCGACATCAACGCGCCGAGCGACGCGCATAAGGAGATTGCGCTGGCCGCGGCCGCCGCAGGCAAGCATATTTTCTGCGAGAAGCCGCTGGCCCTCACGTTGTCCGACAGTGTGGAGATGTTGAAGGCCGCCGAAGCCGCAGGCATCAAGCATATGGTTGGCTTCAATTACCGGTTCGCGCCCGCGGTGCAGCTGGCGAAGAAGCTCATTGCCGAAGGACGCATCGGGGAAATCTATCACTTCCGCGGCTGGTTCCTGCAGGATTGGATCCTCGATCCAAGCTTCCCGCTCGTCTGGCGGCTGCAGAAGGAGATCGCCGGCTCTGGTTCGCACGGCGATCTAGGCGCGCACGTCATCGACTTGGCTCGCTATCTGGTTGGCGAATTCCGCGAAGTCATCGGCATGAGCGAGACGTTCGTCAAGGAGCGGCCAATGCCAAGCGCGATGACGGGCTTGTCGGCCAAGGGCGACAAGGACGCGCCGCGCGGCGCGGTCACCGTCGATGACGCGACGCTGTTCCTCTCCCGCTTCGAGAACGGCGCGCTCGGCAGCATCGAGGCGACGCGGTTCGCCGCCGGCCACCGCTGTACGAACGCTTTCGAGATCAACGGCAGCAAAGGCAGCATCAAATTCGATTTCGAGCGGGTGAACGAGCTGCAGGTCTATTTTACGGACGATGCGGACGATGTGCAGGGCTTCCGCCGGGTGTTAGCGACGGATGCATCCCATGCGTACATGGACGCCTGGTGGCCGGCCGGACATACGATCGGGTACGAGCATACGTTCACGCACGAGGTCTATGAGCTGATGCAGGCTATAGCGGAAGACCGTCCGGCGTCGCCGAACTTCGTCGACGGCGTAGCGTGCCAAGCCGTATTGGAGGCGGTGGACCGTTCCATCGCGGAACGCCGCTGGGTGTCATTAAGCGAATTCGAGGAAAGCAGGTAGATGCGGATGCGGAAAGCGTTGATCGTGTGGGGCGGATGGGACGGCCATCAGCCGAAAGAAGTAGGCGAAATATTCGCGGACGTGCTGCGCAAGGAATCGTTCGACGTGACCGTGAGCGATACGTTGGACGCGTTCGCCGACGCGGAATTGATGGCGAAGCTCGATCTCATCGTGCCGGTCTGGACGATGGGAACGATCACGAAGGAACAGCTTCGTCCACTTCTCGACACCGTGGAGGTCGGCTGCGGCATCGCGGGATGCCATGGCGGCATGGGCGATTCGTTCCGCAACGAGGTCGAATTCCAGCATATGGTCGGTGGACAATGGGTGGCGCACCCGGGTAACGACGGCGTGCGGTATATGGTCAATATGGTGAGCGAGGACGAACCGTTGACGGCGGGGATCGGCGATTTCGAAGTGTGCTCGGAGCAGTATTACATGCACGTCGATCCGGCGATCAAGGTCCACGCGACGACCTCGTTCGGCGACGTGGCGATGCCGGTCGTGTGGACGAAGACATGGGGCAGCGGGCGCGTGTATTACAATTCGCTCGGTCATCAAGCGAACATCGTGGCGATGCCGCAGACGCTCGAGCTGATGCGGCGCGGTTTTCTGTGGGCGGCAAGAGGGTAGCGTTAGAACCGCGGATGTGAACAAGCGAATGGAGGAATTCACGCATGACACCGATTAAGACGGGCATTATCGGCTGCGGCAATATTAGCCGGATTTATTTTACGAATTTGCTGACGTATCCCGAAATCGAGCTCGCGGCTGCAGCCGATCTGGACATTGAGCGTGCGCGGGAGCGTGCCGAAGAATTCGGTATCGCGAAAGCCTACACGGTCGACGAGCTGCTGGCTGACCCGGAGATTGAGATCGTCGTGAATTTGACGATCCCTGCGGCGCACGCCTCGATTTGCAAGCGCGCGCTCGAAGCCGGGAAGCACGTCTATGTCGAGAAGCCGCTCGCCGTTACCCGGGAAGAAGGCCGCGAAGTGTTGGCGCTGGCGGCGGAGAAGGGGCTGCGCGTGGCCAGCGCGCCCGAGACGTTCCTCGGCGGCGGCATCCAAACATGCCGGAAGCTGATCGACGATGGCGCGATCGGTCAGCCGGTCTCGGTCTCCGGCTTCATGCTGGGCGGCGGGCACGAGAGCTGGCATCCAGATCCGGAGTTTTATTACGCGATCGGCGGCGGACCGATGTTCGATATGGGACCGTATTATTTGACGGCATTCGTGACGCTGCTTGGTCCGATCCGGCGTGTCACCGGCAGCGCGGTCATCACGTATCCGGAGCGCACGATTACGAGCGAGAAGAAGCGGGGACAGACGATCAAGGTCGAGACGCCGACACACCTGGCAGGCGTGCTTGATTTCGCAAGCGGCGCAGTCGGTACCCTGATCACGAGCTTCGATGCGAAAGCGGGGACGTCGCTGCCGAACATCGAGATTCACGGCAGTGCCGGAACGCTGCTCGTACCGGATCCGAACAACTTCGGCGGCACCGTGAAGCTGCGCCGCGCTGGCGGCGACTGGGAGGAGATCCCGCTGACGCACGGCTACACGCACAACAACCGTGGTATCGGCGTCGCGGACATGGCCCGCGCGATCGCAGAGAATCGGCCGCACCGCGCCAGCGGCGAGATGGCGTATCACGTTCTCGAGGCGATGCACGGCATCCACGATGCCTCGCGCGACGGCGTTCATTATATCATGGCAAGCAGCTGCGCGCGCCCGGAACCGATGCCGGCGCTGGCGGTGCAGGAAAGTTAACGAATAGTCGCGGACGGGGGGTGTCCCAAAAGTCATCAAAAGATGACCTTGGGATACCCCCGTTTTTTTAAAAAAAATGACTGGGTTACCGCACCCACTGCGCGGTCGCATGTTCTTCCGATCGCTGTTGTTCCCGGATTCCCTGAATGTAATGGGCGAAGGTAGGAATCCGCTCACAAAGGGGAACGCTGACGCTTCTCCAGAATCATGCGACCTGCTCCGTTTTGGCTAACCATTCATTAA
>NZ_JBHMDO010000019.1:0-550 GCF_042431225.1 Paenibacillus aurantiacus
GTTCGCGACCATCGAAGAGGCCGAGAAGCAGGAAGATCATGCGCTAAGCGGCATGGATCTCAACGAGCTTGGGGATGCAGCAGGCATGACGTGCGAGAAGTTGGAACAAGCGGTGCAGCAGCTCGAACAGCGACTAGAAGCGAAACCAAAGGACAAGCCGCTCAAGAAAACAGTTCGCATCATTCGTAAAGACCTGTTACCGCGACTCCAAAAGTACGAATCCCAGCAAACCATCTTGGGGAGCCGCAACAGTTTCAGCAAGACAGATCCAGACGCCACCTTCATGCGCATGAAAGAAGACCATATGCGAAATGGTCAGCTCAAACCGGGCTACAATGTACAGATTGGAACCGAGAACCAATTCATCCTGGGGTACAGTGTTCACCAGCGTCCAACGGACACCAGATGCCTGAAGCCGCATCTGGAGAAAGTGAAACACGCATTAGGTGCACTGCCTGGCACGATCATCGCGGACGCTGGCTATGGCGGGGAAGAGAACTACGCGTACCTGGAGCAAGAAAACGTGGAAGCCATTGTGAAGTACGCAACG
>NZ_JBHMDO010000020.1:0-17458 GCF_042431225.1 Paenibacillus aurantiacus
CGCCGCCAGCGTTCGTCCTGAGCCAGGATCAAACTCTCCATAAAAGACAAATTGGTTTGCTGTAACCGGAGGTTACGAGCAGCATTTTGTCGAGAAGTGCTTGTTTAGCTCATTACTTCACTAGCTTTGACATATCGCTCATTGTTCAGTTTTCAAGGAACAAGTTCTTTTGCTTTTTCGTACCGCATCTCTCAGCGGCGACTTTTATAATATATCACAGTCGCCCATATCGATGCAAGCACTTTTTTTATTTTTCTTTATTGCCGTGTCGCTTCGAATCAGATTTGCTCGAGGCGATAGTGAGTAATTTATCACACGTACCTACCCGCGTCAAGTGCTTTCGACAAAAAAAGAACGCATCGTCTGCGTTCTAAGTCGAGTCATATCACATTCCGGTAGCACAGCTCCATGGCATCCGTATCGCCGGAAGCCGGTATTACGGCAACTTCGTCTATATAACCGCGCTTAACGAGCTTTTGAATGAGGAGAGATAAATCAAGCTGGAGACCATCTAAACTTGGGTGCAGCTGCAGCTCCATCATACTCCACGGTTCCTCTCGCTCCGCCATCACGTCGAAAAGCATTTTGCAGCAGGACTTCATTAAGCTCATTATCGAGAACTCGCACGCCAAAAGCACCAGCTGAATACGTTGTTCCAGCGTCTCATTGCTGTTGATCAGTTGTTCGTAAAGTTTATAGATGCCCGGATTGAATCGTCTGGTCTGCTTCCAAACCGTCAGCTCGGGATGTATGCCTGCTTCAATCAGGACAATGTGCGCCCAATGGTGGAGCGCTGCTAACACGTTGCTGTACGAATCCAGCAGGTTGTCGTCCTGCAGTTCCTGTTTGGCTTGATAATACTTGCGCATAAAGCAGCCGAACTCGACGATTTGCTTGCTCTCCCTCATCTCTATAGGGAATGCGAGCACCCGCTGCCTTATATGAAGCAAATAGTTGTCTCGATCCATCAGGATTTCCCCCCGAACGAGCCATTGTATCATGCTGCGGGTCTCCCCGCTGGCAATCCATTGCTCAAGTGTTGACGGACTTATGCGCCGAATAAGGATATGCTTGTCATTCATGCGCACATGTTCCGTTTGGCGATGAAGGTCGCATCGTGACGAAACAACGAGCATCATGACATCCAATCCGTCGATCAACGGACTGTATGGATAAGGATTTTCAACGACAGCGACGGCAATGACGCCTTCCTCTTCTTCGAACATCTGTTGAAAATACGCTCTCAGGTCCACAACAACAATCCCCCGTATAGCTTCATTGTACAGTTTGAGCTATAATGATTTCGCAGTGTATTAAATGTTCGACAATGTCCGCCCGGTTTCCTGCATAGAATCGCAAGAAATCGATTCGGAACCGTCAGAAAGGACACCATCATGTTTTTCAAATCCAGTAAAATCAATGAATTCCGGCTATGGGGATTGCTGTTCACTTTATTCGGCATGGGCCTTATGATTCTCGGTACATCCGGCATCGTTTTCTGGGGACAGGCCGGCAAATGGTTCGCGGGCGTCTTCATGGTCATCGGCATGATCGCCATGCTGCTCAGTGTCGGCGTCTACTTCTGGGCCGGCATGCTGTCGACCAGTGCCGTCATTCTAATTTGCCCGGAATGCAACCGCCACACGAAAATCCTAGGAAAAACCGACCGTTGTATGTATTGCAAAACGAAGCTGACGCTTGATCCGAACCAAGCCACCGACTTGGACGAAGGCGTTGCCGAGAAAGCCTAACTACATAGCAAGGCAATAATAAACGCCTCTCCAACGGGTATTACCCACTGGGAGGCGTTTTGAATTAGGTATTAGGGCTTTTGTTGCAAGGCTTGATCGATGACGCCCCAGATCTGATTATTCTGGAACGAACGCTGCCAGGTGGCGACACCCGCCAAACCGTATTTCCTTACTAGCTCTACACGCGATGCAATCGACACTTCATCCTCTATCCATATGCGCTTCCTGGCGCCGTCTTCCACATATTCGACATAATTCTGCCCGGTCTGCGCATCGAAAACAGGTTTAAGCTTGCGTTCAACGATTAGTTTGTCGACAGCCTGCATACCGAGCGCCTTGGAGCTTACCTTCGTCATCCCATCCGCCTGCTTGGCCTCTGTCCATACTCTGGCGTACAGCGGCATGCCAAGGATCAACTTGGCCGGCGGCACTTGATCTTCTTCCAAAATACGCAATAACGAATTCTCCGTCCAAGGGAGCGAGGCGACCGATCCGGCTTTGGGGCTTGAAGCCCAGTGCTCGTCGTACGCCATCAACATCATGAAATCGACGATCTCACCGAGCGCCGGTCGATCCAGAAACGCGGACCACATCTCACTGTTCGACTTCGGGGTAACATCAATGGACACGACCAGCCCTTGCTCGTGAAGAATCGGCGTCAGCTCCCGGACGAATTGAACCAAATTGTCCTTGTCCGACGTTTCGACATTCTCGAAATCGATGTTGATGCCCTGCAAGCGGTAGATTTGCGCATAAGCGACTAGCTGTTGGATCATGTTAAATCGGGACTGGGCAGTCGCGAGCGCTTGGGTAGTCCGCTGGGGCTCAAAGCCGTTGCTGAACAGCGCCCATACCTGGGTTTGCCGCTTGGCCGCCCAGTCGACGTAGGCTTTGTCCGCTTTGCTGCGGATTTTGCCGGAGCCGTCGATGAGTTCGAACCAAGTAGGACTGACAACGTTCACGCCGTTCAGCGCGCCAATCGCGGACACGTCCGTTTTCTTCGCGTAGACGCCTTCCCAAGTTAAATTGATTTTGCGTCCCATCACTTTCCACGCGATAAACGGCGATTCGGAGGACGGCTGCTTCACTTGTTCGATATCGGTCAAAGCGAGCTTGCTTTTGGGCATGTAGCCTGTCGTCCCGCTCTGCGCCTGCACGCTATACCATTCCGGATTATCCGCATCCCCCCAAATCCGGACCTCCGCATCAACCGGAAGCTTCTCGTAAATCGTAGCCCGGATCGTCGGTGACGAGCGAAGGGCCGCATCCGTCGCCGTCTTGGCGCGCTGAACGGACTTGCCGGCGGGAATGACCGTTACGATCCCCGTCCCTTCCCCTACATCAACTTGTAGCCCGTACAGTTCAGCTAGCGGCGTAACCGGCAAATACACTTCGCCATCTTGCACTTCAGCCGCTTCTCTTAGTTCGTAGGGCTTGCTATTCAATGTAGCCGTCAATAAATCAGTCTTCAATCGCAGCACCTGATGCGCGTTCGTGAGGACGATGGAACCGGTGGCTTCTTCGTACCAAATATCGTTCCCGAGCCCTGCCGAATCCTTTAGTACCGATAACGGGAGCTTGATCGACTCCCCTTCGATGATCGCGCCACCCTTGGCTATCTTGCCAGCAACTATGATCGGATGCTCCTGCCCGTATTCCGGCTTCTCCATCTTCGTATTCGGTATAAACAGCCAGTAGACGCCAAATAAGACGACTCCCAGCAAGAAAAAGAAGCATAACCGCAATAGCACTCGAAATAAACCGCCGGGCTTTCTCCGCCTCGGCCTGACTTGAACCGTCTGCATCTCCAAACCTGTCTGTACCTCCTATCGATAGCCTTGTCCCAACTACGACCAAAATAAAAACGCGCAGAAGAAAAGGCTCTTGCCTTATCCCCCTGCACGCTTCCATCGCGAGCCTATTCTCTGCCGTCCCTTACGAATGCGGTTTCGCGCAGTCTCCGCAAAGACCGTAAATCTCCATACGATGCCCTTCTACCTTAAAACCGGTTTCCTTTGATGCGGTCTGTTCGACATCCGTCAGCGACGGGTAATCAAAATCGACGATGGTGCCGCACTGGCGGCATATCGCGTGATAATGGTCGGACAAATCCGCGTCAAAACGGCTTGAATCGTCGCCATACGTGAGCTCTCGGACTAGACCAGCTTCGACGAACAGCCTCAAATTGTTATAAATAGTCGCCACGCTCATGCTCGGGAAAGCCGGGGACAACGCTTTGTAAATTTCATCTGCTGTCGGATGTATCATCGAATCCATCAGGAAGCTCAGAATAGCATGACGCTGAGGAGTCATCCGTACGCCGGTACTTTTCAATTGTTCAAGTGCTTGTTCAACGGTCGCACCCATGCCCTTTCACGCCTTTCTGCTTCGTTAGAACCATTGTACGTGCAGACTTTTCGTTTTGTCAATGAACGGCCGCGTCAATTCGATGGCAGATAACGGTTAATGGCGATGCTGCTGTTGGCGTCGATATCGATGCGGTATGCATCTTCGCCCACGGTGCCGCGGATCGTCTTCTTCCCGATCTCTAGCGGCAGATCGGTCGTAATCGTGCCGAAAGTTACCGAACCGTTGACGGAATACCCGCCGGTATCCGGAACATACAGACGGATGTCGCCGATCGAGCTGTCAATATTCCAATCACCGCCCACCGTACTGCTGCGAATGTCAATCTCTCCGTTGAGCGTGTCGGCTCTAAGGCTTGAGGCCGCTTCCGCGATCGTAATTTGCCCGTTCTTGGTCTCGATTTCCGCGCCGCCTCGAATATCCTCCAGCTTGATGCTACCGCTTGACGTCGTCGCATCCGTGGCGCCTTCCAGCTGCCTGCCTGTAATATCGCCGTTGGCGACTTCCAAGTTCGCATCTCCCGTAATCTGGTCGACCGATATGGCGCCATTCTTCGTCTTGATCCCGACAGCCCCCACGATTCGGGAAACCTGGATCTCGCCGTTCGTGCCTTGGATCGCGAGACCGCCCGGAAGGAAAAGCCCTTCCGCCCGAATGGCTCCATTACCTGCGGTTATTGTAATTCGGGCCTGTGTCGGCTCTGGCTCATGCTCCTGCGCGTCATTCGCATCGGCAAGCGAAGCGGCGTTATCGGCAGGGGAACCGGTCTGCTCAGCTTCGTTGTCCGCGCCTTCTGCCGCGTCTACTGCTTCTGACGAATCGACGGGAGGTAAAGTTTCACTGCCGCCAGTCCCGCCAGTCCCTTCTACGTTGCCCGAGATGACGGGGACTTTGGCAAAATGCGAGTCAGCCGGGACGGTGATGGTTACGTTCATCCGGGGCAATCTGCTGCCATCTACGCCATAAGCTTTCCCCTTCGCTTCAATGGCCAGTTTCCCCTCGCCGCTAATTTCCACCGTCGATGCCGCCGCTGCTTCGTCCGCTTCTTGTTTGTTCGCCGAATCGATCCAAACGACGGTATCGATTGTGAGTTCCGACACCTCTCCCTTCCGAACCGTAACAGAGCCGTTCGGATTCTGAATCGCGATCGCCGCTACGTCCGCGCCAAGCGGCACCTCCAGTTTCTCCTTCTCATATTTGAAGCCTTTCTCCTCCGATAGGCTTGCAGTTCCCGGCATGTTGACGTTCCATTGATCGAGCCACTTGAACGGAATAGCCGCATATTGCGTGACCGAAAACGCGGTAATCGCGATCATGACCGCCATAAAGCTGCCCCTGATGTCAAATGGCAGCCGTTCCTCCCTTTTGCGGTACGCGAGACTGTACGCAATCACCTCGATACCAAGCAGTACGAATGCTGCCGGCCACCATTTGCCTAACAGCGCAATGTCGTTGCGTCCGCCCATTTGATCGGATAAAAGAAGGCCACCTACTGATAAAATTAGCAAGGAAGCTGTTATTCGTCCCGTGCGCAGCATCGTCCCTCTCCTCCTATACGCGTAGATGAACGCAATTACGATCAATCCTATGCCGGTGATATCGTTGCCGTTGTCTTCCAGCAATTCGGCAAACCATTCCGGCGGTGCCAGAAAGACGAGCATAATGGCTCCGAGCAGCGCGATCAAGGCGCCTTGCAGCACCGAAGCCAACGTCCCCGGCTGAAGACTCGGTTCGCCAGCGGCTTGTTTGATCCGAGACGACTCCTGAAGCGTACCGAATACGCTATAGAACCAAAACGCGGGTACCGCCAGCCCCAAGTATACGAGCAGCAGCGCGAATCGGCCGCCCGCCAAGTCGGCAAAATGAATCATCGCCACGATGTCGGTCAACGCCCCGGCCAGCAGGAGCAAGCCTTTCAGCGGCAGCCCGAGCAGCAGATGACCGGCTCCCGGGCATAGAAACGCCGCAAGCGTAGCCACTGCTGCCCTGCGCCTCGAGATCCGCTCCATCTGCATCCCCCCTCCGACAAAATACGATTGTAGTGTTTACTTTTTGGTTCCAAAGTTGCTTCCGCCATGCAAAGTTGCCCTTATTGTACCACACCCCGATCAAAATCGCGGCAGGCATCCGTGCTCGGCATTCGAGACTTCCTTACCACCAGACAAGCCCGCATAATCGGAATGCGTCCCCGTTAAGACGGAGTCAGGGATTCTGCGGGGAGGCGCCTAGAGATGATGCAGCGGGCAGTTGTAACGGTATGACATCCAAGCGATAGAGCGGGACGTTTGGCAAGACGCATCCTATTAGATACATAGCTCGGGCGAGGAATATGCGGATTAGCCGTACGTGAGAAAGCGGGTATTCGTCAGTGCTGCATACGAAAAAAGGAACCTTCCGTTCCACCCGTTGACGGTGGACGGAAGATTCCTTCGCGCGCTTCGTTATTGACTCAGCCGCTCCAGCAGCAGCTTGTTCGCCAGCGCCGGGTTCGCCTTGCCCTTGGATGCTTTCATCACTTGGCCGACCAGGAAGCCGATCGCTTTGTCCTTGCCTGCCTTAAAGTCGGCAACCGACTGCGGATTCGCTTCGACGATCTCGACGACGATCGCCTTGACCGCGCCTTCGTCGCTGATTTGGACGAGTCCCTGCTCCTCGACGATCTGTTGCGGCAGCTTGCCGGATTCGAGCATCGACTTGAATACCGTCTTGGCGATCTTGCCGTTGATCGTGCCCTTCTCCAGCAGCCCGATCATCTCGCCTAGGCCTTGGCTGGTGATCTTGACGTCTTCGAGTTCCAAGTTGTTGGCATTCAAGTAGCCGAGCAGCTCGCCCATAATCCAATTCGACACCTGCTTGGCGTCCTTCGTATATTGAAGGCTCTCCTCGAAGAAATCCGCGAGCTTCTTGGAAGTCGTAATGACTTCCGCGTCATAGGCCGGTAAGCCGTATTCAGTCGTATACCGGGCTTTGCGCGCATCCGGCAGTTCGGGAATCGAAGCGCGGACGCGCTCTTTCCACTCGGCGTCGATATGCATGACGACCAAATCCGGATCCGGGAAATAACGGTAATCATGCGCTTCTTCCTTGCCGCGCATCGAGAATGTCTTGCCCTGAGCGTCATCAAAGCGCCGCGTCTCCTGCACGACTTCGCCGCCGCTGTCCAAAATATCGGCTTGACGCATCTGCTCGTATTCGAGACCGCGCACAACGCCTCGGAAGGAGTTCATGTTCTTCAGCTCCGCGCGGGTACCGAATTTCTCTTGACCATAAGGGCGCAAGGAAATGTTGGCATCGCACCGCATGGAGCCTTCTTCCATCTTCACATCGGAAACGTCGCAGTACAGCATAATCGCCCGCAGCTTCTCGAGGTAGGCTTTCGCTTCCTCCGGCGTGCGAATGTCCGGTTCGGACACGATCTCGACGAGCGGCGTGCCGACGCGGTTAAAGTCCACGAGGGAAGCGTAACCGCCCTCGACGTGCGACAGCTTGCCCGCGTCTTCCTCCAAGTGGAGACGGGTTATGCCGATTCGCTTCGTTTGCCCGTTCACTTCGATATCGATGTAGCCGTTCTCGCCGATTGGCTTGTCGTACTGAGAAATCTGATACGCCTTCGGCGAGTCCGGATAAAAATAGTTCTTCCGGTCGAATTTGCTAACGTCGGCAACCGTGCAATTAAGTGCCATCGCCGCTTTCATGGCATATTCTACCGCCTGCTTGTTAAGCACGGGCAAAACGCCCGGGTGGCCCAAACAGATCGGACATGTATGAGTATTCGGCGGGGCGCCGAAGGACGTGGAACAGCCGCAGAAGATTTTGCTCTTCGTATGGAGCTCGACGTGAACTTCAAGCCCGACTACCGTTTCGTATTTGTTCGCTTCAAACATCGCTTATAGCCCTCCGCTTCCTTCAAGCTCGGCTTCGATTCCCCCCGGTTACGCACGTAAACTCACGGCCTGTCAGCACGGATAGACGGCGTGGTCGATCGGCGGTTCATCGAAGCTGATAGGTCATCCCGCGCCTACAGCTGCGGGCGTTGTTGGTGATGATCGGTATGCTGCTCGTAGGCGTGGGCCGCGCGAAGCACGGTCCGCTCGTCGAACGCCTTGCCGATGATTTGCAAGCCGATCGGCAGACCGTCCGCGAAGCCGCAAGGCACGCTGATCGCCGGCACGCCCGCCAGGCTGACCGGAATCGTCACGATATCGTTCAAATACATCGTCAGCGGGTCGCCGACTTGTTCGCCGAGCCGGAAAGCCGGCGTAGGGGCCGTCGGGCCGATGATGAGGTCATACTTCTCGAACACGTGGTCGAAGTCTTGCTTGATCAGCGTCCGGACCTTCTGCGCCTTCAAATAATACGCGTCATAATAGCCGGAGCTGAGCGCGTACGTCCCGAGCATGATGCGGCGCTTCACTTCAGGCCCGAAGCCTTGGCTGCGGGACTTGCGGTACATGTCGATCAGGTTGTCCGGATTGTCCGCGCGCACGCCGTAACGCACGCCGTCAAAACGGGCTAGATTCGAAGAAGCTTCGGAGGACGCCAAGATATAGTAAGCGGCCACCGCGTATTCCGTATGCGGAAGGGATACTTCTTCCCACGTCGCGCCAAGGCTCTCGTAGACGCGCAACGCGGCCAGCACCGCTTCTTTCACCTTCGGATCGATGCCTTGACCAAGGTATTCCTTCGGCACGCCGATGCGAAGACCTTTCACGTCGCCCGTCAGCGCCGAAGTATAGTCCGGAATCTCGACGTTCGCGGACGTGGAGTCCATCGGATCGTAGCCCGCGATCGCTTGCAGCACGTAAGCGGAATCCTCGACGTTCTTCGTGATCGGCCCGATCTGGTCGAGCGAAGACGCGAACGCCACGAGACCGAATCGGGACACGAGGCCATAAGTCGGCTTCAAGCCAACGACGCCGCAATACGCGGCAGGTTGGCGGATCGAACCGCCGGTGTCGGAGCCGAGCGAGAAGTACACTTGTCCCGCCGCCACCGTCGCCGCCGAACCGCCGCTGGAGCCGCCAGGCACGTAATCGGTATTCCACGGGTTGCGTGTCGGATAGAAGCTGGAGTTCTCGTTCGAGCCGCCCATCGCGAATTCGTCCATGTTCAATTTGCCGATCAAGACCGATTGCGCGGCTTTCAGCTTCTTGACCGCCGTTCCGTCGTAAATCGGGTCGTAGTTGCGCAGGAACTGGCTCGCGCACGTCGTCAAGAGCCCTTCCGTTACCATATTGTCCTTCAAGCCTGCAGGCAAGCCGAACAACAACCCTCGCTCGCCGCCGTCTGCCAGCTGCTTGTCCAGCTCCGCCGCCGCGGCGCGCGCGCCTTCCTCATTCAAGGTCAGAAATGCCCGGACCGCCTCGTCCGTCTGCCCGATCCGGTTGAACGAAGCGTCCACCAAATCCGCTACGGTCAGCTCCTTGCCAACCAGCTTGTTATGTACTTCCTGCAGGCGCATATCGAATAAAGCCAACAGTCGTTCCTCCCTTCAGCAATCGCCGCATGCCGCTCGTGGCTGCATACCGCGTCTTCTTCCGCAACTTGATGCCGCGCTATTCCAATACCGCCGGCACTTTGAACTGACCGTCCTCTTCGTCCGGCGCGTTCTTCAGCGCGGTCTCGTTCGATACGGATTCCCGCACTTCGTCTTCGCGCATGACGTTCGTCACCGGAAGCACGTGGCTCGTCGGTTCGATGCCGTCGGTATCCAGCTGGTTCAGCTTCTCCGCATATTTCAAAATCGCGTTCAACTGACCGGTGAACTGCTCTTTCTCCTGCTCGGTCAGCGCAAGCCGCGCCAATTTGGCAACATGCTCAACGTCCTTCAGCGTAATGCTCATGGGCAAATGCCCCTCCCTTTCCAGCCTTTATGCTCGCATTCTTCATATTATAGCGTAATGGTCCGTGCAAACTCAATGAATTTAGGGGCGTTAAAACGATAGCAGACCCGAGATTAACGTCCATAGACCAGAGCAGGTTAAGAATAGGAGAACGAGCCTTCGGAAAGCGGATTCTGCGACTTTGCCCGCCAACGATATGCCGAGCGCAACGCCGACGACCATCCCAGGAATGCCGGCGAGACAGCCGCGCAGCACATCGGTCGTTAGCAGGTCTTGGCCGAAGTACATCGCGATCGTGACGATGTTGAGGGCGAGCGCGAAGAACGTCAGATTCGCGCGGAAACGCATTTTGTCCATGCCGCTGGCGGACAGAAACAAGGCGACCGGCGGTCCGCTGAGCGAAATGCTTCCGTTCAGCATGCCGCTAAGCGCGCCCGTCAGCGGATAGGAAAGACGGGTACCGCTTATCGGAAAGGAGGCGCCGCGCAGCTGAATCAGTGCGAAGACGGAGACGAGCACGCCGGCGGCCAGCTTCAAAGCGGCAGCCGGCGCGGCGGCCAACAGCCAAGCGCCGAGCGGTGCCGCGGCAAAACTCGATAATATGAGCATCCACATGCCCCCTAAATGGACATGACGGCGGATCGGCGCAAGCACTGCGAAGTTCGTCAGCAAACTTAAAATGACGACGACGACGACCGCCGACCGCATGCCCAGCGTCGTGCCCAAGATCGGCATTGCGATCAGCGCGAATCCGAAGCCCGTGAGCCCCTGCGCGATGCCTGCCGCGGTTGTAATCAAAAACGTAGTCACGAACCAGATCCAAGTTTCTTCCATGCTGCAACAGATCCCCTCTTATAAACGCATAGTCATATAACAATACTGACAGCATATACTGGACCAGTTTCTCCTACAATCGGGATTTCAAGCTTATGTATATAAAAATAGGGTCATATATCAGACTCTCCACAATTACTTGGGGCACATGCCTACCGATAGCCGGGATGCTGCCGCAGGACACGAACATACGAAAAAGGAGTTCGGCGATATGCCAAACTCCTTCCTCCGCAAGACAACACATGCGAACAACATTACAGGTGGGTTCCTCCGCTCGCATCGATGCATTGCCCGGTAATCCACCGGCTGTCCGGCGAAGCCAAAAATGCCGCGATGTCCGCAACATCCGCCGGCTCCCCCCACCTGCCGAAGATCGAATATTTCGCCCCGGCTTCTCTGGAAGCCGGATCCTGCAGCATGGCCGCGTTCATATCCGTCGCGACAAATCCGGGTTGAATCGCGTTGATCGTAATGCCGCGCACGGCAAGCTGGTTCGCGAGCGAGAGCGTCAGCGCGTTGATCGCCCCTTTGGTCATGCTGTAAGCCGGAATGACAGGCAGCGAGATTCTCGTGACGGCGGATGACAGATTAATGACGCGTCCATCGTCCCGAAGCCTGGGCAGCGCTTGCTGGACAAGGAAGAATGGCGCTTTCATATTCAAACTCGCCACCTCGTCGAATTGGCGTTCCGTCGTCTCCTCGATGCTGGCTACCAGTCCAATGCCCGCGTTATTGACGAGGATGTCGAATCCCACTTCCCCCGTCCGAGCGCGCAATTCAATATCCAGCTGTTCATATAATTGCGCGATGCCATCTAATGTGCCAAGCTCCGCCCCCAGCGCAAACGCCGTTCCGCCGGCCTGAGTTATTTCGCGAACGACTTCTTCGGCCGCTTCGCCTCCTTGACGATAATGAACCGCCACGAGCGCGCCTTCCTTCGCGAGCCGTTTCGCAATGGCTCGACCGATCCCCCGGCTTGCACCCGTCACGAGCGCCGACTTTCCTTGCAGCTTCTCCATACTCCTCCAACTCCTCTGCTTGTTCTCACCTCCAGTTGTACCATAGGCCGAATTTCAAAAAGTTGCTCTCCTATTCGGGCCGCTATCCGGACGAAACGAACCGCAAGAGCGGCATACATTCATTCAGCAAACCCTCAGCGAACGCTCAACTTGCGCTAAGGTTGTTTTCACTTTGACTTAAGGTTAGACGGCCATAATCGATCTTGTAAGGATGAGCAACACGAATAACACGCCACATGACGATAACCGAAACAAACAACCATCAGGAGGTAATTGACATGAACAAGTACATGAAAACCGTAGGTATGACTGCCGCTCTCGCCGTGATGATCCCGCTGAGCGCTTATGCCGCTACGAGCGCGACAACGACGACGAATGCAAAGACGAGCGTATCCAGCACCGCGACAGGCACAATGGCAAAACAAAATCACGAAGGACACGGCGGTAAAGGCGGCTTCGGCGGCGCTAGGCTCATCTCCGGGGACGTGTTGACGCTGCTCAAGCTCGACCAAGCCGCATTGCAGGAGAAACTTGCCGCAGGCAGCACGCTTGCCGAGATCGCAGCGGCGCAGGGTGTGTCGAACGAGCAGCTGAAAGCAGCGCTTACTTCCGCGTTCGAAGCGCGTCAAGCCGAAGAGAAAACGAACTTTAACGCGAACCTCGACGCGTACATCACGAGCAAGCAAACGCTGCCTGAGGGCGGAAAAGCATTCGGCCACGGCTTCGGCGGCAACCAGCTCGCCACGGTCGCAACGGCGCTCGGCCTGACCGAAGACGCGCTGAAGGAGCAGCTCGCCGCAGGCAAGACGATCGCGGCGCTCGCAACCGAGAAAGGCATCGACACGGCGACGATCATTACGAAAGTGCAGGCGGCGATCGACGCGCAAATC
Organism: Paenibacillus aurantiacus; assembly: GCF_042431225.1. Taxonomy (NCBI): domain Bacteria; kingdom Bacillati; phylum Bacillota; class Bacilli; order Caryophanales; family Paenibacillaceae; genus Paenibacillus; species Paenibacillus aurantiacus. The sequence continues at coordinate 12,705 of NZ_JBHMDO010000020.1, forward strand.
GACCAAGCCGTAACAGACGGCAAGCTCACAAGCGAGCAAGCGACGGCGCAAAAGGCGAAATCCGCCGAGCAGGCCAAAAGCATCGTGAACGGCGAGTTCTCCGGCAAAGGCTTCGGCGGACGCGGACACGGCGGTCCGCGCGGAGACAAAGGCCAAGCGCCTGCTGGCAAGACGAGCGGTCAAAGCAGCACGACGACTTCGACTTCCACTTCGGCTTCGGGCACATCTGCTTAAACGAGTTGGGTCAATGACTCGCAAGTAAGCGGCAAAACATAAGGGAAGAGCCTGCCGGCGCGGCAGGCTCTTCCCTTATGTCATCTCAAGAAGCAAAAAGACGCCCGAATTCAATCGGACGCCCTTCACCGTTCTGCATCGCCTATATCCATGCCTTCAAATGAATCTGCCGAATAAAATCTTCCTTCGTCTGCACCTCGTTGTCGTCGGCAGCCGCTTCTTCCGGCTGCTCCCCGCCGCTCATGATACGTCGGAACAGCTCTTCGTTATGGGTCGCCAGCGCGAAGTCGATCAGCGCTTCCCGCTCGATACGCTCGGCCTCCAGCGTCAGCAGCACTTCCTCGAGCTCGACGTCCTCGGCCGGCACGTAGAAATTGCGATTCATCTTCGGCACCCGAATGACGTAATCGAAAGCATTATCTGCGTTACGGTCGAAAGCAATAATATATCCGTACTCCCCAATCGGGAGATTCTGTTCAAATAAGTCGGAAACAACGACGATCTTCTGCCCCAGTTTGAGCATATTCGCACCCCTGCCTCTACTAGCTCGTTTCTACTATTCTATCCTACTAGAAAGGAACAGGGAAGTCCAATTCCGATGAAATTCGTGGGTTTGCAAAAGAACGAGTCCGAGAGCTGTTGCCTACCTTACGTCAACCGTCCGAATTTGACAGCTGCGGCCAACGAACCGGCCATCACTGCGAAGGCGACGACAATCGCTAGACTGCCATTCGCAGGCCACACTTCGCCGGCTAACACCCCCGAGGCCAACCCCGGAATTGCCCCGGGGCTCCAAACCAGCACATTCGGAAAAGCGCCCGTCAGCAGAACGACGACCATGGCGACGGCCAGCGAGACGAAAGCGGCCGCCGCGCCGCTGCCCAGTAAGGCGCTGAGAGCCAGTGTCAGGGTGAGGACGACGCAAGCCCAAAGTGCGAATAAAGCTGCCGCGAGCAGCGCCTCCTTCCAAGATACGAACCCAAACAAGGCGGATGTATAATAACAAGCCGATCCATAGCCGGCCCCGAGCGCGATAGAGGCCAGCGTAAGAAGTGCCGCCCATTTGCTCGTCACATAAGCCATGCGCGAGACGGGCTTCACCAAGGTCAGAACCGCAGTTCCCAACAATCGCTCCCCCGAGATGCTGCCCATCCCGGCCAGCGTAAGCACGAGGAGACCGATGAGCCCGAATTGCTGCAGCGTCTGCCCTAGCACTTCATAGGTTTGCGGCAGTGGAATGTCGATGATTGCACCTGGCGGCAATCCGCCAGATTGCTCGATAATCTCGGGCATGAAATACATCGCCACCGGCTGCGATCCGCCGAGCAGCAGAAAGACGATCGGCACCCACAATAATTTGTAGCTCCGCAGAAGCTCGCTCCATTCCTTCTTGCACAGCACCCACCAGACTGTCATTGCGCCACCGCCTTCAAGAAGATGTCTTCCAGCGTCGTCTGACCCATATCGAGCCGCGTCACGCGCACGCCGGCATTCGTAATATCGCGCAGAATCGCATCGCGCGCAATTTCCAGATCTCGTACGACAAGCCGGATTCCCGTCTCGAGCCGCTCCGTGCCGGAAACGTACTCCGCTTCCGATTGCAGCCAACGCTGCACCCATCTTCGCGACGTTTCATCCTGCTCCGTCTCCACGACGATGACCGGCTGCCGGTTCCGCGCACGCACCTCCGATAACGAACCGTGTTCGACCAACTGCCCTTCACGCAATAGGAGAATATCGTCGCAAAGCGCCTCCGCATCGTGTAGCACATGCGTGGAATAGAGTACGGTCGTCTCGCGCTTCACGTCCCGAAGCAGCGCCATAACTTCCCGCCTTCCGATCGGATCGAGCGCAGACATCGGCTCGTCCAAGATGAGAAGCTTGGGACGATGGATGAGCGCTTGCGCGATGCCCAGGCGCTGCTTCATGCCGCCGGAATAACCCCCGATTCGCTCCCGGGCGGCCGCCTTCAATCCAACGCGATCGAGCAGGTCTTCCGATGCTGCCATCGCGGCTTTGCGGGTCAACCCGCAAAGCCGACCCGCGTACACCATATATTCGCGACCGCTCATCCAAGAATGGAATGCAGGGTGCTGCGGCAGATAGCCGATCGAGCGGCGCGGATCGCCGTCATTGCCTACGCCGAGCAGCCGAATATGTCCGGAGGATGGGCGCAGCAAGCCCGCCAGCATTTGAATGGTTGTCGTTTTGCCCGCGCCATTCGGGCCGAGCAGTGCCGTGCATCTCATATCCTCAAGCGTAAAATTTACGGATTCAACCACTGTTTTATCGCCAAAACGCTTCGTAAGCGCCGTTACGTCCAACACCATCCCATCATGCTTCATCGGCCGGAGCGCCTGCCCGCCGCGAAAAACAAGACGGGACCGAGCACGTTCCCGAACACGATGATCAGCACCCACATCCATTTGGGCCCTCGCGTCTCAGACGCTCTCGCACACACCGTTAACGCTGTTAAAATAAGGCATAATTGTAGCACTAGAATGGGCGCTATAATTGCCCATAATTGCGAATCGAATATCTCGTTCATGACCATCCGCTCCTTTAACTTCGTAGATTATTGACCGCCTTCGTTCATCAATCGCCTTAACCATTCGCCGCATTCCATTAACGTTGAGCTAGAGCCGCCTTTCTACCCTACTCCCGCTTCCACATGCGGCCCGGCCAACCTTTGCGCACGACGATCCAATAAATAACGAATGGCATCGGAATTTGAATGAGCCCCCACAGTCCCCAAAACCATGGGAACCGGCTTCGCCGCTTGGCATCGACGAACAGCCATGTCGATTGGCATAGCGCCATCGCGACGATCAAGACGATCAGCCAGAGCGGAACATCTCTCAGCTTCTCTAACTCCTCCATTCGCTCGTCCCCTCCTTCGATCGAATGCCTGTCGCGACGAACGCGATGGCGGCGACAAATACCGTCGCTTGCAAAATGACGAATCCTAACAGGCTGCTCTGCACCACCAAAACTAACGTCGCAAGCACGAACGCCGCCACGGCCCAAAAGACAAGCAAATCGCGCCAAAGACGAGTGCGGCTGCGCGCGCGCTGCGTGCCGACCAGCTGCTCGAACGCGGCCAGCGGCGGAAGCGCCGGCTCGATGCGGGCATCCCACTGCCGCAGAACGTCGGCTAGTTCTTGCTTCAGCTCCTCTTCGCTCCCGGCTTGGCGGTCCTGAGTGGACGTTTGCGCCGCTTCATCGGCCCGATTCGCGCCCGGCGGGAAGGCTCCATTCGAGCTGGTTTTCCTTGGCCGTTCATTCTGCTCGGCATTTCTGTCTCGCTCCTTCGTCATCGTCCCAACTCCTTTCGCAATTGTTTCAGCCCGTTATGCAGCCGCGATTTGACGGTGCCCATCGGAATGTCGAGCAGCGCCGCAATCTCGTCGTACGCGTAGCCATAGTAATATTTCAACAGGACCGGCACCCGAATGTCGTAGCTGAGCGTACCGAGCGCCTCTAACATCTCCGGCCATTCCTCCTGGCGCATCGCCGTCTCGAACCGGATCGCCTGCAGCGCCTGCTCGCCGGTCTGCCATTTGCGCTCCCGCTGCTTCTTGCGCATCTCGTCCATATAGAGACGGGTCCCGATCGTGATCAGCCACGTGGAAAACTTCGATTTGCGCTGGAACGAGCCGATCCGCTCGATCGCCTTCACCATCGTCTCCTGCACCAGATCCTCGGTCATCGCCTTATGCATCGTAACCTTGAGGAGATAGCGATAGAGCAGCGCGTAGTTGTCCCGCAGCAGCTCGGCCAGCGCCTGTTCATCGCCGCGGATCGCAAGTCTCACCGCTGTCTCTTCGTCCATCGTCCCCGCGATTGCCTCCATGCGTGCCTCCCCTTTCTCTCTATCTGGCCATGTGACGCTTAAGGGTTCGAAAATGTTCACGGCCCCGGAAAATATTTTTTCGAGCGACCTGCGTCACCTTCAGTATAACGGATGATTAAGTCTAGTCCTCGCAATTCGCCCGACCCATGCGCTTGCGTTTATTGTTCCCTTCCGCGAAAAAAAGAGCGACCCTCTGTAAACTGGTACCCATACACTGGACACTTCAAAAAAAGTGTTTAGTGTATGGGTACCTTTTTGTATACTGATGACAACAGTGGGGGCGAACAAAATGAGCAAAAAACACTTCAATCAAATGGAACGAGAACGATTAGCTTTGAATCCTAACGTCTTACGGGTAAGCGAAAAGTCGATTACCTATGCGGATGAATTTAAACGTCTGTTCATCGATCAATATATGCTGGGACGAACGCCAAGGGAGATTTTCGAGGCAAGTGGGTTTGATGTGGAGATGCTCGGAATGAAACGAGTGGAACAGTGTGCGGATCGTTGGAAGAAGGCCTATGAGAAGGACGGTATTGTTGGATTAGCGGACTCGCGTAAAGAAGCCGTGCTGCGTCCCTCAAAACGTGTATTATCGCAAGAAGAGATCATCGCTAGGCAGGAAGCGAAAATTATTCTTCTAGAGGCTCAGTTGGCATACGTAAAA
>NZ_JBHMDO010000021.1:0-104070 GCF_042431225.1 Paenibacillus aurantiacus
ATGTTATCCCGGTCTTACAGGCAGGTTACCTACGTGTTACTCACCCGTCCGCCGCTAACCACCTAGTTGTCCGAAGACAACCAGGTAGTCCGCTCGACTTGCATGTATTAGGCACGCCGCCAGCGTTCGTCCTGAGCCAGGATCAAACTCTCCATAAAAGACAAATTGGTTTGCCGTAACCGGAGGTTACGAGCAGCAATTTGTCGAGAAGTGCTTGTTTAGCTCATTACTTCACTAGCTTTGACATATCGCTCATTGTTCAGTTTTCAAGGAACAAGTTGTTTCTTTTGCTTGTCCGTCGCTCTCGCGGCCGGAATTAGAATATAACACATTTCCGCATTCCGTTGCAAGCATATTTTTCGTTTTTCTTTCGCTGTCGTTTATGATTGCGGCGACAACGTTTAATAATATAACTCGTTTCTCGCCTCGAATCAAGTGGTATTATTTTACTTCAGTTCGCTTGTCATTTTACCCGCTACTTGTTTGCGATATACATTCAAATTAACGGCCAAGTATAGTTGGAATCGCCTTGCTCAGGCGCCTTAAAGTATTATAGATTGGGTCTAAGCAGGATTTATCATGTCAATCTTATGGAGGAAACAAGAAATGCGTACGGAAGATCAAATTAAGCGAAAACTGAATGAACTGCTGTTGCAGCATAAAAATTTGCGGGCTACATTAGATGAGGAGAAGGCGGCCACGCATCCACATTTGCTGCGATTAGAAGATATGATCTCAATATTAGAATGGGTAATGAACGCTCCAAGCGGTAGTTATCACAATTCGTAAATGGGGAATATTAATATGTTTCTCAGGGTATATACTCATATTGTTTACTTAGTGGAGCGTGTTAATTAGAAATTGTAACACTTTATGCGAATTGTTGTGGTTATAAGCGCAATCCATTGACCGATCGGTCACGACTGGTTATGATGCTGTATAAGATACACCGTTATAGTTTTCCATGTTATTTCACTTGCGGGAAGGGGAGATCCGGTTGGAGCTTACGTATAACCCGGAGGTATGGCACATCAACGACTGGGAGATCGCCTTTCGCATGGTGCTAGCACTGCTGTTAGGCGGTATGGTCGGCATTGAACGTGAGCTTGGCGGGCACTTCGCGGGATTCCGGACTCATATCCTTGTGTGTCTCGGATCGGCAGCAATCGTTATCTTGTCCATCTACGGATTCTCGGAGTTCGCCTCCGAGCCTAATGTCAGACTGGATCCGGCTCGTCTAGCCGCTCAAGTCATTAGCGGCATCGGATTCCTTGGCGCCGGCACGATTATGCGGACAGGTCTGACGATTTCGGGTTTGACCACGGCGGCATCTCTATGGGTCGTGGCCGCAATCGGGCTTACTGTAGGCGCTGGTTTCTACTTCGGTGCCGGGGCGCTGACGTTTCTCGTCGTGATTAGCCTCTTCTTCTTCAATAAGATGGAGAAACGATTCTCGCGAACGAAGAAAACGCGGCACCTCATTATACGCGTTGCGAGCGGATCTACCTGCTTAAACAAGGTCGTCAGTTATTTTAGCAATAACGGCATTCAGATTAATAAGCTCCTGATGGAGAAGGATGAAGACGCCGCCGGCAAAAACGACGATGTTCTTATTATCCGTCTTCATTTGAAGTTGAAGAAATCGAACCGGTATGAACAAATTATTGCCGAACTCTCCTCTTTCGACGGCATGCTGGGGCTGGAGACGGAAGGTGAATCGATCTAATTAGGGGAATATGCGATGTCCTTAACATTCGAAGACCGAAAGAAGCAAATCATGAGCAGGCTGGAGCGCGACGGCAAGGTAGGCGTCCCGCAGCTTGCGGAAATGTTCAACGTCTCCTCCGAGACGATCCGCCGGGATCTGGACCGGATGGACAAGGAAGGATTACTCAAGAAAGTGTACGGCGGCGCGGTTAAGTCCCGCTCCTACGCCATCGAGCCTCCATTCGATCAAAAAACGATTATCCATGCGACCGAAAAGGACGCGATCGGAGCGCTCGCCGCTTCGCTCGTCTCCGACGGCGACAGCATCATGCTCGGCAACGGCACGACGCCGCTCGCGATGATCAAGCATCTGGCCCAGCGGAAAAACGTCACGCTCGTCACCCACTCCGTACCGGTGATGCTTGCGGCTATGGAACAGTTCGGCGGCCGGCTTATTTTTATCGGCGGTGAAGTGAATGTTCATCAGCGGACGGCAAGCGGGCCGCTGGCCGAGCTTGCGCTGAAGCAGCTGAAAGTGAACAAAACGTTCATCTCCGCTGGCGGAATTACGCAGGCGGACGGCATTACCGACTACGACCTGTATGAAGCACATATCGCGCGCCAAATGGCGGAGCGTTCCGAGGCGCTTATCGTGCTCGCAGACCATTCAAAGCTCGGCAAATCAACGCTTGCCCATATTTGCCCGCTCAAATCGATTTCGGCGCTCGTCACCGATACCGGATGCTCCGCCGAATGGCGCGAGCTGTTGGATGAGAACGGCGTAGAGCTGCTAATCGCAGGTCCCGATGAGGAAACCTAGGACATTCAAGGTCGCCTCAGCAAGGGTGTATCGCCAGCATTACTCTTCATTACAACTGTGATGGAAGCGGAGCTACAGCCAAAAGTTAGAAGAGGCGTCCCACCGGGACGCCTCTTCTTTCATAATCAGTTAGGTTGTCATTCGTTCGTCAGCAGACCGGCTACCCCGCGCAAAGACGATACGCTGTAGGTCGGCATGACGCCTTCAATCGGCGTTTGACCGGAACGGTTCAACCAAACACTGGTCATGCCGATTCCGTTCGCCCCTTTAATGTCCGTTCGCAAATTGTCGCCGATCATCCAGCAATGCCGAGCCTCTTCGCCGAGTTCATCTAATACATGCTTATAGATGATCGGATAAGGCTTCCCGACTTCATAATGACCGGAGATGAACACCCGTTCGAAATAATCACCCAACCCTTGAACGCCGTCGACTTTCTCCTGCTGCAAGCTCGGATCGCCATTCGTTAACAGGACCATGCGATACTTCGGCTTCAACGCCTCCAATACGGAGAACGTATCCTCGTAGACGATCGGTCTCGCACGCCGCTCAGCCACGAACTGTTCCGCAAGTTCACTTGCCAGTGCCTTGGCTCTCTCTTCGGTTGCTCCAGCACGAATTAGCGCGTTCCGCCATACTTCTCTGCGATAGACCGGCGCATGCTCTTGCAGCCTGCGCAGCATCGGATGATCGCCCTGATCGAATCGAGCCCATAGTGCCTCCAGCTCGGTCACTTCGATTGCTTCCGCATACTCATAAGCGTCGCAGCTTCGAAATAACCGCTCCGCTTCCTCTCTAACCAACGCCTCAACGGCGACTGCGTCGACGCCGGCTTGCTGCTCCGCAATTCGACAAACCGCTTCAAACGATTCCTTCACGCTTCGTTCATCCCAGATCAACGTATTGTCCAAATCAAATATCAACGTTCTGGGCTCGCCATCGATCTTCGCCACCATAAAGGGATCACGCTCGCCTTCTATTCCACTTGACTTCTCTTATGGAAATGGTAATCGAAGATGCGCTTTCATGTCAACTTTATGTTGTTATTTGTTGTTTAATCAAAATAAAAATGACCAATCACAACAAAACACCAAACTAAATCCGGAATAATCCTTGCCCGCTCAAAGGCACGATTGGATGGCGGTCCCTGTGCAGACCGTTCTCCCCTTGCTTCATGGCGATATCGACCAGCCAGCGCGTCAAATCGGCTACCTTCATCGTCTCCATCTCTTGAAGGCTGAAAAAGCCCGCCTCGTCAACCTCGACGCCGTCGGCTGTCGGAACGCCGGAGATATAGTTCATCCCGAACGCGATGTAGACGTTATGTATGCCTCTAGGCTGATCGCGCAGCGCCACAATCCGGGTCGTCTCAGCCGTAATTCCCGTTTCCTCGAGCACTTCACGCTCAATCGTCTCTTCGATTGGTTCGAGCTGCTCAATATAGCCGCCTGGATTCGTCCAATACCCTTTACCGGGTTCTTGCGCCCGGCGGACAAGCAGCACTCTGCTTTCCTTCATGACTAGCGCGCCTACGCCTATGCTGTAATTGCCCCAGTGAACAAAACTGCAGCCTTCGTTCGTGCATGCTTTCCGAGGCGTACCGTCGATTACAATTTCAGCTAGCGCGGAGCCGCACGTCATACAATATTTCGCTTCCATTTTGTTCCCCTCTCCTGGCTTATAGGTCCAAAAAACGCTCCAATTCGGATAGTCTATCGACCGTCAACGGTGTGGCGTTATCGTACTGTAGTACCGCCTCCGGACGCAGCGGCCACGCAGCCTTCCTTGGCGCCAGAGATGCCGCAAAGGCACTCCAGTTCGCCAATTTCCAAACGTCGAGTTTGGAACCTCGCCCTTCGATGCGCTTACGGTAATCCTCCTCCGTCGGCAGTGTCACGAACAAGATCTTAACATTCACACTGCTTGTCGACTCATTGATTCGGTCAAGTTCGCGCGCCAACCAGCCCGGATCGGCGGTCTCCTTCGTAAACGGACCCACCACGAAGGATTCAGTTCCGAGCGCCACGTTCTCGAGCGCGGCGTCCATCGTTATCCTGTAGCCTAGATCTCGGCATAACGCCTTGTATGAGGCGGAATCCCTGTCAGCCGGGTCCAAGCCCTGAAGCATCATGATCGCTTCCGCCGCGGGACGCAGTAGCGTGTCCATATCAAAAAAAGCGCCTCCGCGTTTCGCGGCAAGCGCCTTGGCAACCGTTGTTTTGCCCGCTCCGGCTGCGCCAAGCACAAACACGAGCCTTTTCACCTGCCAAAACCTCCACCCTCTCGAATGTATGTCAAGGATAGCGCAATTTACCTTCTTAGTAAATGCAAAAGGGATTTCCAAGCTGCGCTCGTTCTCCCGATGCGCCCTTGGAAACCCCTTCTCGCTCATCCCTGTCAGACCACCCGTAAATCGACGGTCACATTACCGCGCGTACCTTTGGAATAAGGGCAAATATCATGCGCGGCATCAACCAGCTGCTTCGCCGTATCCGGATCGACGCCGTCGACTTTGACGTCAAGGGTCACGCCAAGCTTGTAGCCGTTGTCCACCTCGTCCCGCAGCAGCGAGACATGCGCGGTGACCTGCGTCCCCTTAGCACCTTGCGCGCCTTTCGTCCGAATCGCCAGCTGCAGCGCCTGGTCGAAGCATGACGCGTACCCTGCCGCGAATAGCTGCTCCGGATTCGTTCCTTCGCCGCCTGCGCCTCCGAGCGCCTTGGGCATTTTGATATCCAGATTCAGCGCATCGTCCGACGAAACGACGCGGCCGCTCCTTCCCCCCGTCGCTGTTACCGTTGCCGTGTATAAAACGCTCATCTTCCCTATCCCCTCGAGTCTCGTAATTGGTCTTCTATTGCTTCCGTATTGTCGGTCAAGGAGAGGAATGTTATGCAAGCGCCGCCGTTTAGCCGCAGCCTTCGCTGATACTACGGCCGAGTCACGTTCGTTGCGGCGCCCAACAAGAAAGACACCATAATCGCGATAGCAACCAATATGCCCTGTCCAAAAAAATATCCCACTTGGTAAGTTTCCGCTTCAAACGCAAGACGGCAATATTAAACGGAATACTTGCAGTCATGTATGCAATATACGGAATGAAGCCGAAAATCATCGGCAGCACGATTTAGAAAAACAAAAAAACTGCCGCTTGGGCAGTTTTCCCTTGATCGTTAGGCTTTGAAATGTTCATTCCAGAACGTGACCCGCTCAACTGGCAGGCGCGTCGTCGGATGGCCCTCCTTGGCTGCTTTCCCGATGGCAACGAGAAGCAGCGGCGCGTAACGGTCCGGAATCGCGAACGCCTCTTTGAATTTATTCTTGTCAAAGCCGGCCATCGGAACAGTGTCCAGTCCCCTTGCCCGAGCGGACAGCATGAGCTGCATCGTCACCAGTCCTCCGTCGAAAAGCACCATATCCTTGCGCGACTGCTCGCTCATCGCCGGCAGCATGGTCGAGACTCGTGCCACGAAGCTGTCCTTGATCTCCTGCGTCATATACCCGCGCGCGACCGCTTCTCCATAAATTTCTTCGATATGCTCGTAGCATTGCAGATCACCCAGAACCGCGATGACCGCCGAGGCCGTCCTCACTTGCTCTTGAGCATTGGCGATCGGGAACAGCTCTTCCTTCAGCTTCGGATCATCAATAATCAGAAATCGCCAAGGCTGCAGATTCGCTGAGGAAGGCGCGAGGGCGGCCTCTTGAATCAACGCCTCCAGCTCGCTCCGTTGAAGTTGATACGAAGGGTCGTATACGCGAACCGATCTTCTGCTCTCAAGAATTTCGGAATAGGACACTGTTTCTTCTTGTGTACGTTCAGTCATTATGGTCAGCCTCCTCGAATATACTGTGCCAAGTAAGAGCACAGTTATGGCTTAAAAAAAGCAGTTATCCAATTAACTGCAACCGATATAAGCACATTATATGAGAAGGGGACGCCACGCGCAACCTTATTTTTGCGTAAGCGTCTCCATCAAGTCGGCAAGCGTATAGCCTTGCAGAAAGGCTAACATTCGTTTATCAGCTTCCTGCATGAGTTCATCCATCGCCGCATCGAGCCGTTCGGTCTGCTCGCTGGGGGCATCTACCGCCGTGCATTCGTGCTCTTCTCCCCTCACGGCCATGTACACCTCCGCCAAGGTAATCTGGTCCGCCGACGCCTTCAATCCATAACCGCCCTCGCGTCCTTCCCTCGTCTCCACGATCCCGGCATTGGCCAACAAGGCCAAAATCCGGCGAAGAAAGGTGGCATGAGACTGAACCGAACAAGCTATGGTCGCACTGGATTGGAAAGCCCCGTCCTTCGCCAGGTACATCAGGATGTGTACGGCTTTGCGGAATTTTGGCGGCTCGATCTGATTCGTCCTCGTTGTCTTCATTCGCTCCACTCCCTTATAGGTTCAGTCTACTCTAACGGAAGGCGCGGTGGCAACGATTCCGGGTATCGGACAAGGCGCGGGACCCTGCTGAAATAAATAGGCGCTGTCAATACCAAAATGTGGTTGACAGTTATTACCGTCATGTTTTATTATACGAGTAAATAAATTTGACCGTGTAAAACGATTAGGATGTGAAAATATAATGGACCAGTTCCACATGATTACAAACTACGATCAACTCAAAGCGCTCAGCGACCCTTTCCGGGTGAAAATCCTGAACATGCTCATCGAAGGTTCTTATACCGGCCAACAGATTGCGCACAGTCTTGAGATTCCGCGGGCTAAAATCCACTATCACCTGAATGAGCTGGAGAAATACGGCTTCATTCAAGTCGTTCACACCGAGGCCAAAAACGGCATCATCCAAAAGTTTTACCGTTCGGTCGCATACAGCTTCCGCGTTGCCGACGACCTGCTGCCCTATGCTGCGGAGGTCGGCGATTACTACAGACACAGCATGCTGGAAGTGCTGAACCGGGCGAGATTGCGCGTCATCTCCGCTCCGGAAGAAGCGTTCCACACGACGACCGACGACGTACTTCGGCGTCCTCGTCTCATGATGCAGGCGGAAATTCGGGCAACCGAAGCGCAATTCGTCGATTGGCTCGTGCGCTTCCGCAAGCTTGTGGATGAACTCGATCAGCTTCCGGAACCTACCGATCAGGAAGACGCCAAATGGTACTATTTCTCCGGCATCGGCTTGCAAATCGACGAGCCTCGCTTCGGAACCGACCGCGAGCCAGCCGTCGAAGAACCGATTTCGGAACAAGAAGAACCCCCTACTACCCTCAAGGAGGAAGAATAAATGAACCCTATGCATCCGTATCAATTTGAACAAATGCATCAAGCGCAGCAGGCCGAACTGGCCCACCGCGCCCGCCATGCGTGGAAATTCGCCATGGTGAAACCACGCCCGAGAATCGTCGCCAGTCTCATCGAGCGGTTCCGCAGACGAAAGGATGACGCGCTGAAGCGGCAAGCTTACCTCGTATTGGAGGAAATGCTGCACCACGAGAACGACGAGCTTCGTCTTCGCGCGGCCGAGATCATCCTTCGTCCTTCGCGAAGCGCGAGCATGCCGCGCTCGGTTCGTCGTTCGTAATGGTCGCATCCCGTACGATCGCCGCGGTGCGAATGACGCACACAGCCGTTGCCCGCCGCTCACGACTCGATGAAATCAGAATCCGTTCGCATAATAGCTCCTTCCCGGGCAAGACCTTAGCGAGTATAACGAGGTCATCGTTCTGGGGATGGAGCTGTTTTTATATCTCCGAAAAACCACTTCATCATCGGCGGCGTCACGATCGTCGTCAGCAGCACGACCACCACCAGCACAGCGAATAAGTCCGGCTGCAGCAAACCCGCCTCTTGTCCGATCGCGGCGATAATGAGGGCGACTTCCCCTCTTGATACCATCGCTGCCCCAATGCCGAGAGCGCCGCGCCAGCCGAAGCCCGCCGCCTTCGCGCCGAGCGCGGATCCGAGCAGCTTGGAGACAACCGCAACGACCGTCAGTCCGGCGATCAGACCGAGATGGGACGAAATGCCCGAGAACTCGACCTTGAGACCGACCGACGTGAAGAATACCGGCACGAAGACGGCATAGCTAATCGTCTCGATCTTCTCCGTCACTTCGTGCCTGTAACCCGTAAAGCTGATGGCCACCCCCGCCATATAAGCGCCGATGATGGCGGCTACTCCCGTGTATTCCGCCATATAAGCGAAGGTAAAACAAAGAATCAACGCCGCCGACACGACCGATTCCGTCACCCGAAGCGGCGCGAATAGGCGAAGCACCCAGGGGACAAGCTTCCATGCCGCCGCAATGCCGACCGCGAAAAACGCGACTTTCTTCAGAATGACGACGCCCAAATTGACGTCGCCGCCCGCCAAGCTCATGACGAACGCCAGCGCGATAATGACCAGCACGTCATCGATGACCGCGGCGCCAAGTATCGTCGCTCCTTCCTTGGACTTAAGCCTACCCATCTCCTTCAGCGCCTGGACGGAGATGCTGACGCTCGTGGCGGAGAGTAACAAGCCGAGGAATACCGCTTCCAGCGGCGGCAAATCCATGAGCACTCCCGCCCCATATCCAAGCGCGAGCGGCAGCGCGATGCCAGCTACCCCGACGAAGGAAGCCGCTTTCCCCGTGCGCTTGAATTCGTCCGCATCCGTCTCGAGTCCTGCCATGAACATGAGCAAAATAACGCCAATCTGGCTGAGCTCTTCCAGCACGTCGCCGGCGGTGATCAACCCCAGAACGGCCGGGCCCAAAATAATGCCGATCAGCAGCTTGCCCAATACGGCCGGCTGACGGAACTTCACGCTCAAGTCGCCGGCCAGCTTCGACGCGAGCAATATAATGGCCAATTCAAAAATCAGCATTGTTCAACACCATCCTTATTTGGTATTATGCGCAAAAGGAGCCTGCCACCAACGGATCCCGTGCGATAGGCACGGCGATCCCTTGGTGACAGGCTCCTCCAGTTCGTTGCGCGTATTCGGTTGTTAATCCTCCACCCAGGCGAGCGATTGAATCAGTTTCGCTTTGAAAAGTTCTGTCAGAAAGTCGGCGTAATGCTCATCTTGGACGATAATTTTATACGCTTGATCCGGATAAACATAAAACAGCGCGTCCGTGTAGTCCTCGTTATCTTCAAATTGCCGCTGTATGTTCCTCATCCTTCCCACAAACGGTTCGGCTTGCAGCAGGCGAATGCGGAATTCGGTCTCCGCTCCGTCCCGCTTCTCCTTCATCTCGATAAGATTTTCATCGAAACTGTAAGTGATCATGGTTACCGCCTCCCTACATCAAATATCGGACGTAAATATAAACGCTCGCCATGGCCACGGAAAGCAGCATGAGCGGAAACCCGATTTTCAGGTAGTGGAGAAACCGGATCGGATGCCCCTCCTTGCCCGCGAGTCCCGCCACGATCAAGTTCGCGCTCGCCCCAATCAAGGAACCATTGCCGCCTAAACAAGCGCCGAGCGCGAGACTCCACCATAACGGCTCCAGATTGTCCATGCCCATCTGGCCCATCTCTTGAATCATCGGAATCATTGTCGCCACGAACGGGATGTTGTCGAGGAACGCGGAAGCGATAGCGCTCAGCCATAAGATCAACATCGACGTCGCGAGCAAATCGCCGCCCGTCAGGTCGATCGCCTTGGCCGCCAACTCCGTGATTACCCCGGTCTCGACCAGGCCGGATACCAGCGCGAACAGTCCCACGAAGAAAAATATCGTCGTCCATTCGACCCTTGTAAACGCCTGCTCCATCGTACGCTCGCCCGTAAGCAGCAGCAGCACGAAGGCGCCGGTCAGCGCGACGGCCGACGACTCCAGATGCAGCGTCTGATGCAGGAAGAAACCTAGAATGGTCAGTCCCATCACGGTCAAACACTTCGTCAGCAGCTTCCGGTCCGTAATTAGCTCTGACAAATCCAGTCTCATGACGTCCGCCTGCAGCTCGGGCGTCGTCCGAATTTGCTTGCGGAACATCCAAATGAAGAGCGGGATATACGCCAGCATGATGAGCACGGCGATCGGCGTTAAATTGTAGATAAACGCCATGAACGTTAATTCCTTCACTTCGCTGCCGATCATGATGTTCGGCGGATCGCCGATCAGTGTCGCCGTCCCGCCCACGTTCGAAGCGATAATCTGCGTGATGAGGAATGGAATCGGATTCACCCTAAGCTGCTTCGTAATGCTGAACGTAACGGGCGCCATGAGCAGAACGGTCGTGACGTTGTCGAGGAAGGCCGACCCGAACGCCGTAATCAGCGCCAGCGCGACCAGAATGCGCACGGGCTCCCCTTTCACCTTCTTGGCGGCCCAGATGGCGACGTATTTGAACAGCCCCGTATCCGCCGTTACGCTGACGATGATCATCATACCGATTAACAAGCCCAACGTATTGAAATCGATATGATGGAGCGCCTCCTCCTGCTCGACGATTCCGAATACGACCATGGCCAGGCCGCCCAGCATCGCCAGAATCGTCCGGTGAATCTTCTCCGAAATAATTAACCCGTAGATTAAAAGAAAAATGCCGATTGCCCAGTAAGCCTGTTGTTCCACGTATGCTCCTCCTTGCGTAATGCCTCCCGCTTAAACAGGGAATACCCTAAAAAAGACAAAAAGAGCCCGCTGTTGGCAGGCTCCTCCGGTACTCTCGATATGAACATATGCTGTAAGTATAGCTGCAATAGGTCCGGGTTGTAAAGACTTCGACGATGATTTCGACCTGTTTCAGGACATGGCCCGGACGCGCAAACCGATGCCGCTTAATCTATTTGCTAGCCGAATATTCCGTCCAAGTAAGCTTTCAGATCGACTTTGATCGGCATCAGATAGACGTTCGTCCCCGTCGTTGCGCCATAATCGAGGACACGCCGGGCGAATTGGGTATTCCATCCAAGCGTAGGTTCGAAGCTAGACGGGAACACGGCATTGTTCTTCGTCTCCCAATAGTTGCGCGACCGATCGCTCGTTACGGGCGATACGCCCCAGTAGATCTCTTGACCGCCCATCAATTCGTGATAAACCTCCATGAGCCGCAGATCGAAGAACGGCTGGGTGAAAAAGCCGTCCGCCCCCGCATCCAGCTTGCGTTGAATATAATCGTACTCGGCGCGGAAGTTAGCCCGGTATGGATCGATTGCGCCGTACACCTTCATCGAGGGTCTCGCCTGCTTGAGCTTTCGGATCAAATCCAAACTCGTCGTCGGGTAGACCGGGCGGTTCATGTCCTGCGGCGGATCGCCGGTGACGACGAGCACCTGGTTGATGCCATGCTCGTCCAGCACGTCAAGCAGGCCGAAATCCTGCTTCAAATTAAAATCGATGGCCCGGATATGCGGAATACAGGTCGCAAAACGGCGGCCCGCCTGCGCGGCGCCTTCCCAGCTGCGCGTCGACAGCCGCAGTAAATCCGGTATGTTAATCGCATTGATCGATGCATAGCTCGTCTGCACAAGCGTAAGCTCCGCCTCCAAATGCGCGGTATCCCTTGGTATCAGCTCAATCGAGATGTTCAGCGCGTCCACGTCCATTCTTCATCAACTTGCCCCCCTTGCCGCTCAGCTCAGCGAGCCTAGCATCGATGCCGCGCCCCGTCTATAACTGGACTCGTATTCGATGTCCGATTGCCGGATAAGGAGAAGGCTTCCTCCACAGTCTATCATATTTCACTAGACCAAGGGGGATAGTGGAGAATTTTCGTAAAGGTTCAACTGCGCGCGAAGCCGCTAGAGTCCGCCCTCCGCCTCGATGCCAAGCGGCGCGCCGAAGCATAATCGATAGCCATGCAGATCTTCCACCAGCAAATCGCGCATGCGGTAATCCATATTTTCCGGACCGAACACGATGTTCGCCCCGCTGTTCTTCAATTCCCGATAGACCGCGTTCACGTCATCGACCCAAATGTACGTATCCAGCTCCACTCCGACATGTCGATTGGGACGAACCGCCCCCTCCGCCTTGCTTTCCTTGAACAGAAACTGCACGCCGTCGCGCATGACGAATTCGCCGTCCACCGCGAAGCCAAGTACTTCGCTATAATATCGTTGCGCCGCTTCGATGTCGGTCACGATAAACACATGCGACGCATATTTAAAGTTAGCTCCTTGCGGACCTTGGTCCTTCTGCTGATCCTGTATCACGAACGCTCACTCCCGAATTAGGTGTATCTCTCTACTATGGCCAGAACGCGGAAAAGCATTACATGGGCGGATGCAACCTGACGATGGGGATGATCGGACAATCGGGGGGGGACTCTGGTGGGCACTTGGATAGACGAGAATTGATCACGCTTCGAAAAAAGGAAGAGCGACGCGAAAAGCCCCCGTCGCATCCGAAGATGAAACGGGGGCTTTTCGCGCTGGGGCAGAACGCAGACTTAGCCTAAGTTAGGACGGTCGACGAAGTTGAGCTCCGTCTTCTTCGCGCCATGCAGCTCGAACACGATGAATTCGTTCTCGCCTTCGCGCAGCAGCGGGGCCGGGATGTAGAGCGTCTGCTGCGGACCCGCCTCCCAGTAGCGGCCGAGGTTGAATCCATTGCAGTACACGACGCCTTTGGTCCAGCCGCTCGTCTCCAGGAACGTATCGCAAGGCGCGCCTTCCACGTTCAGCACCGCGCGGTGGAACGTTGGCTGCGGATACGACGGCTCCGCGCTTGCGAAGTCGAGCGTCTCCAGATTGTCGAGCGGCAGGCAATATGTCGTCCAACCGAACAGGAACGCGTTGCCGATGCGGACGCCCTCGGTAATGCCCTTGCGGTCCAGCATGTACGGCCCGTAGTTAATCCGTCCCATGTTCTCGACGACGATCCGAAGCCGCGCGCCGCCTTCCGGCACAGCGTATTGGATTGTCTTGGATTTGTCAGCGCGTTCGATTACGCCGAGCAGCCGATCGTCCGCGAAGACGAGCGCGCGGTCATGACAGTCCTGGATGACCAGCTCCTGCTCGTCGCGCGGACCGGAGACGAACGTCTCGTAGACGATGAAGCCGTCGTTCTGGCCAAGCGCCTCCATCGTCTCCGGCGCGGCGGTACGGATCGGCGTTGCAAGACGAGCCAGCTGATCGAACAATCCCGCCGATTCCGTCGCAGCGATGGTGCCATACGCCATGGTCGGGATAGGCTCCGGCAGTTCCAGCTCGGGCAGCGTCTCGAACTGCGCAATCACCTCGCGCACCGCGTAGAACTTGGCCGTCGGCTCCCCCGTCTCGCTGAGCGGGGAATCATAGTCGTAGCTCGTAATCGTCGGCTGATATTCGTCGCGGCTCGGGCAGTTCGCCCCGCTCATGAAGCCGAAGTTGGTGCCGCCGTGGAACATGTAGAAATTGACCGACGCGCCAAGCGCCATCATATCGCGGAAGTGCGCGGCCGCGTCGTCCGCATCGCGGGTATGGTGCGGCTCTCCCCAATGGTCGAACCAGCCGTTCCAATATTCCATGCACATGAGCGGGCCGTCCGGCTGGTAGCGGCGCAGCATCTCGAACGAGCGGCAGGCCTGCGAGCCGAAGTTCGCCGTCTCGAGCACGCCTTCGACCATGCCGCCCTGCAGCATGTGATGGTCTGGCCCGTCTGAGGTGAACAGCAGCACGTCGAGGCCACGCGCGACGAGCCCGTCCCTCAAATGGTTCAAGTAATTCTTGTCATTGCCGTAGCTGCCATATTCGTTCTCGATCTGCACCGCGATGATCGGCCCGCCATTGGTGATCTGAAGAGGCACGATCAGCGGAAGCAGCTGATCATAGTAGTCGTCCACGTGCTTCAAATACGGCTCATGCATGCAGCGCAGCTTCATCCCCGGATCCGCGAGCAGCCAGGCTGGCAAGCCGCCGAATTCCCATTCCGCGCATATGTAAGGACTCGGGCGCACGATGACGTGCAGTCCCAGCTCTCCCGCCAATCGGATGAACGCCGGCAGGTCCGCGATCCCCTCGAACCGGAACTGACCCTTCTTCGGCTCGTGGAGATTCCACGGCACGTACGTCTCAACGGTATTGAATCCGCAAGCCTTCAGCTTCAACAGACGGTCTTCCCAATATTCGGGCACGATTCTGAAATAATGCACCGCGCCGGATAAAATGCGAATCGGCTCGCCGTTCAGCACGAACGATTGGCCTTCAACGCCGAAATGTCCCATCGATTCTTCACCTCTGCCTCATAGTTCGATTGCTCCTCTTCATCGTAATGAGGTTGAGTAGGCATTCGAATAGCCAAAACGTCCGATTGATTGACCTTTTGAGACGGGGTCTTTTATACTGATGGCACCAGATGCAATTCTTTCCCGGGAGGGCATTCGCTTCGCATGGACAACATCCTTCGTCTTCCAAATATGATCAGCACGCTGCAGACGGTCGGCTGCCATTTCGGCGTCAAACCGCCGGACTGGCGCTATGAGCGGCATCATCATTTTCTGTTCGAAATTCTATACTGCCGCGAAGGCGAGGTGACCCAGATCGTCGGGCAGGATACGCTGGCGTTGCGGGCGGGCGATTGGCTGCTGATCAAGTCCGGCGTACCGCACGAGACGATCAACGACGCATCCGGCGCCCTGTACCGTTACTTCAACGTCCATTTCGATCTGGACGAGCCGAAGCTTCGCGAACTGCTGTGCAGCGCAGATTACGTCTT
Source organism: Paenibacillus aurantiacus (assembly GCF_042431225.1). Taxonomy (NCBI): domain Bacteria; kingdom Bacillati; phylum Bacillota; class Bacilli; order Caryophanales; family Paenibacillaceae; genus Paenibacillus; species Paenibacillus aurantiacus. The sequence continues at coordinate 15,125 of NZ_JBHMDO010000021.1, forward strand.
ACTGGGCGATGACGAGGTCAGTCCTTCCGGAGGGAGCGACGGGCCGCTCGCCGAGCTGGAGACGATCATTAGCCGGCATGGCGAAGAGGGCGACGCGGCCGTGGAGAGCGCAATAGGCCAGCTTCGCATACAAGTATTCATCCTGCAGCTGATTGGCAAATTCGCCGACAAGCTGTTCACGGAAGGCCCGCCAATCGCTCCTGCCGCTTCCCGGATTCCCGCTACGACGAGCGAGACGGAGATTGCCCGGGAAATGGAGCGGCTGCTGAAGCTCTTCTACGCCCGCAAAGGCGCCATCAGCGAGGTCGCGCGCACGATCGGGCTGAGCCGAAGCCAGTGTACGAAGATTTTCCACAATATTTACGGCCAATCGCCGCGTCAATATGTAAGCGCACTCGTGCTGAGCCGCGCCAAACATCTGCTCGTCTATTCGACTTTGACGATGGAGCGGATCGCGGAGGAGCTTGGCTTCGAGTCGGCCAGCCAATTCTCCCGGCAATTCCGGCGCTGGACCGGCATGGCTCCGTCGCATTATCGCCCTCGTTACGAGACGAAGCGGTAGAATCAACAGCGACCGGGCTAAGGCGGGCCTTGTCTAGGTTTGATTCCGTTCGTAATTATGGATGAAAGGAGGTCGCGACACTGAAGATTCGTATCGCAATTGAGCAGGACCTGCCCGCCATCGTACGCTTGCTTAGCGAGGATGAGCTGGGGTCGACCCGCGAGCTGGTTGCCGACCCTCTGCCCGACGCTTATACGGAGGCGTTCGCGAGCATCCAGAACCAGCGGGGCAACGCCGTACTCGTTGCCGAGACTAACGGCGAAATCATCGCTTGCCTGCAGCTCACCTTCATACCCGGGCTTGCCCGCCAAGGCATGCTTCGCGCGCAAATCGAAGGCGTTCGGGTCGACGGCCGTTACCGCGGCCAGGGAATCGGCGAGCAGCTATTCCGTCATGCGATCGACGCCGCTCGCCGCGAAGGCTGCGGCATGGTCCAACTGACCACGGACAAGCAGCGCCCCGATGCGCACCGCTTCTATGAGAGGCTCGGCTTCGCCGCATCGCACGAAGGCATGAAGCTGATGTTGAACTAATCGTTCGCGCCAAGAAGGAGTACATCATGATGAACACAATGAACGCGACCGGCCGTCGGCCGCTCTATGGCATGCTGCTGGCCATGACGATCTTCGGCACGGTCGGCTATGCCGCCAGCTTCACCGGCTTAAGCTCATACGAGCTCGTATTCGTCCGTTGCCTATGCGGCACGCTCTTCCTCGCCGCCGGATGGATCTTATCCGGACAAGCAGCCCGTGAGCGGTGGAACCGCAAGGAAGTGCTGCTCGTGCTGACCAGCGGCCTTTTCCTCGTCTTCAACTGGGTCTTCCTGTTCCGCGCCTTCGAGCTGATGCCGGTGACGGTGGCCATCTCTATCTACTATTTCGCACCGGTCATCGTGCTGCTCGCGGGCAGCTTGCTGTTCCGGGAGCGACTGACCTGGCTTGCGGTTGCATCCATCGCGCTGTGTGTCACCGGCACGGCGCTCGTCTCGGGCTTCAGGTTCGACATGCCGCTGTCCGATTCGCTCGGCGGCGGCGTACTATGGGCGTTCCTGGCCGCGCTATTCTACGCCGCGCTCACCTTGCTCGGCAAAGGCGTCCGCTCGATGAGTCCTTACGCGGTATCCATGCTGCAAACGGCGCTCGGCGTCGTCATTCTTCCGCCATTCGTCCATTTCGGCGCCTACGAAGGGCTAACGCCGGGAAATTGGTCGGCATCCGCTATCGTTGGCATCGTGCATACCGGACTCGTCTACTTCCTCTTCTTCGGAAGCGTCCGCCATCTATCCGCACGCGCGATCTCAGCGCTGGTATTCCTTGATCCTGGCGTAGCTATACTAGCCGATATGACGCTCAGCGGGTTCCGCCCGACTTGGCCGCAAGCAGTCGGCATCGCGCTGACGTTCGGCGGGATGGCTGTGACGCTGATTCGACGGGTAGGTCGTAGTTCGCAGGACGATGCATAACGAATCAAGCATAAAGGGACCAATCGCGCGTCGGCTTCTGCGACAAGCGGTCGGTCCCTTCCTTACGTTAAAATTCGATCCCTTTCACTTTCGCGAACACGAGGGTATCGCGAAGCGTGCCGTCTACGCCCATCCTCTCCATGCGAAGCAGCCCCTCATGCGTAAATCCGCATCGCTCCGCCACCGCGGCGCTGCGTACGTTGCGCGCGTCGCAGCGGATTTCGATCCGATTGGCCGCCAGCTCCTCCGCCGCGAATCGAACGATGCGATGAACGGCTTCGCTAATGTAACCTTGCCCGGTACAGCTGCTCCTCGCCCAGTAGCCGATTTCGAATTTGCGTGCGTCCCAATCGATCCGGTGCAGGCCGCTCGATCCGACAAGCCGTCCGCTCTCCTTCTCGATCAGCATGAGCCACAGGTCCGAACGATCCAGGTATCGCGCCCTGCCTTCGCGAATTGTAATCTCCGATTGCTCGACCGTTGGCAGCTCGACCGCCCAAGGCATCCAAGCGGAGAGCTCCGGCATACTCTCGGCTATCGCCTCGTTAATCATCGCACCGTCGCCCCAGCGCGGCGCACGGATAAGCAACCGGCTGCTCTCGAACTGCTCAGGCACCTCCAGCAGCTGCGGGTGCACGCTATTGTCTCCCATCGCGAGCCCTCCTTCGTTTGATGTAACTCCCACTATCGCATAGGGCGCGAATCATTGTCTAGACTTTTCAGACAGCCGATACATAATCGTCCGTCCAATTGCGCATGCTCTTGGCAGTTCCCGATAAGCCACAAAGGAGGTGCGCCCATGCCCGATTGGCTGGAGGCGGCGATCCGCACGTTATTGTCCATCGTGATCCTGTTCTCCCTCACCAAAATGCTAGGCAAACGCCAAGTGTCGCAGCTGTCGGTCTTCGAATATATGACCGGCATTACGTTCGGCAGCTTGGCCGCTTACGTCTCGATCAACCTGAGCACGCCCTGGTACCTCGGACTCGTCTCGCTCTTCGTATGGGTTACTTTCTCGTACGGCATGGAAGTCGCCCAAATGAAAAGCAAACGGCTGCGTTCGTTCGTCGAAGGCAATGCGACCGTCCTAATTCAACAAGGGCACGTGCTGGAAGCGAATATGCGGAATGAGCGGCTGACAGCGGACGAGCTGCTGCAGGAGTTGCGCCGCAAAGGCGTATTCCGTCTCGCCGACGCGGAGTTCGCTCTAATGGAGACGAGCGGGGAAATCAACGTCATGCCATCAGGCGGCGACAAGCCGGCGATGCGGGACTTCGGCATCCACACGGGGATGAAGCACGCACCGGTCGCCGTTCTGATGGACGGCACCGTCATGGAGGAGCAGCTCGCGTCCATCCGGCTCAATCGCGGCTGGCTCGATCATGAACTGACAAAGCGCGGCCTGGCCGCGGCAGATGTATTCCTCGCCCAGCTCGATGCGGACGGCGAGCTTTATATCGACCTCTACCAGGATACGCCTGGCGCCAAGGAATCCGGCTAAGACGGGAAAAGATGCAATCCTCGCGCAGCCGAGCTTATAATAGGGGTATTACCGCATGGGAGGCCCCTTATGAAACGAATTAAAATGCTGACGACCGGCGGCACGATCGCCATGCAGAGCAATCCCGAAACGGGCGTCGTGGAACCGATCGAAGGCCATCATATGACAAGCTGGCTGGACCATAGCTCCAGCATCGATATGGAAGATGTCTTCAACAAGCCAAGTCCTCACCTGACGTTCGCCGACTTGCATCTCTTGCTTGCCAAGGTCAAAGCCAATCTGGACGACCCCCTAATCGATGGAATCGTCATCACTCACGGAACGGATACGCTGGAGGAGACCGCATATTACCTTGATCTTCATCTGCCGGTCGGCAAGCCGGTCGTGCTGACGGGCGCCATGCGCTCTTCCAACGAGATCGGCTCGGACGGACCGACGAATCTGGTCAACGCCATCCGAACGGCAGCCAGCCCAGGCGCGGCAGGCAAAGGCGTGCTCGTCGTGTTCCAGGATGAGGTGCATGCGGCGCGCTACGTGACGAAGACGCATACGTCGAGCTTGTCCTCCTTCAAATCCCCGGATTTCGGGCCGATCGGCTACGTGGAGAAGCAGCAGGCTGTGTTCCACTACAAGCCGCGTCCGCAGGAGAACTACCCGGCACCTGCCGAGATGAAGTCCGTCTACATCGTAAAGACGGCCATCGACATGGATAGCGCGATGATCGACTTCCTGATTACACGCGGCATCTGCGGTCTTGTCATCGAAGCGTTCGGGCAAGGCAACGTGCCGCCGACCCTCATGCCCGGCATCAAGCGGGCGATCGGCGCGAACATCCCCGTCGTTCTCGTCAGCCGCTGCGGCAGCGGCCGCGTTCAAGACACGTACGGCTATGAAGGCGGAGGCCATAGTTTGAAGGAGCTTGGCGTCATCTTCTGCTACCATCTGAACGGGCCGAAAGCACGAATCAAGCTTGCCTCGCTGCTCGCCGTCACAACCGACCGCGCGGTCATTCTCCATGCGTTCGAGGCGGAAGCGAGCATGCACGAATAGGCAGCGCAATTGAAGAAGGACCTCGCTTCGCGCATTCTGCGTGAAGTTCGAGGTCCTTTTTTGTTCAATCGGATGGCTTATTGCGGAACGCTTTTGCGCGCGCTGCCCGCGTATCTAGCGAGGTACCGAATCAGCAAGTAGAGGAGCAGCAAGCCTTGAAGCGCCAGCGTCTCCGCCGTCGGATAGATGCCGAGCGCCGAGAGGGCAGGCGCATCCGGCAGCGCATGTCCCGGCACGATCGAGGCCACTTGGAGCGAATGCACGCTCTCCCCGATAAAGCGGAACACGAGCAAATAAATAAATGCCGAAGCGACCAGGAAGAACGGTCTGAGCGGCAGCTTCACGCTGTACTTGATCATCGCGAACGCCAGGATGAGCAGCAAAGCCAACGCGCCCGCAATGCCGAGCACCAACTGGGACATGGCGATGGATGGAGCCATCCCCACATAGAAGATGGCGGTCTCCGCGCCTTCGCGGAAGATCGACAGCGCCGCCACGACGAACAACGACCATAAGCTCCCCCGCGCAAGCGCTCCGCCGACCTGGCGATCGATGAATGCGTTCCACGCTTGGACGTTGGATTTGTTGTGCAGCCAGTTACCCACCAATAACATGAAGACGACGGCTGCTAGACCCGCGAAGCCTTCGATGCGCTCGCGCATCGCACCCGCGCCGGCTTGCGAGAAGACGAGGGTCAGCGCGATCGCCATGGCCGCGCTGAGCGCGATCCCCGTGCCCGCCCCGCTCCAAATCCACTTGCGTTTGTCCGCGTTGCCGCTCTTATTCAAATACGCGACGAGCGCCCCGATGACGAGAATCGCTTCCATCCCCTCCCGGAGCAGGATCGCTCCTGCGTCCAAGGCACTGTAACGCGTGTCCTGAAGCATCGGTTCAAGCTTGGCGCGCATGTCGTCTATGACGACGATGGCTTGATCCAGCTGCGGCGGGTCCGAGACCAGATAGCCTGCCGCTTCCGTCATCCGGTTCTCGATGTTCGTATATATTGAGCTCGATCTGAGCTGTACTTCGCCCTCTATGCCCGGCCACATCCGGATGAAAGCTTGCAGCTGGCCGCTGGCTGCGTCGGCATGACCCGCCTGCGCGTCGATAGCGGCTTGATCCAGCTTATCGACGGCATCCCGCAGCGTTATGGCGGACGCATCGGATGCCGCGGAGAGTCGGCCTGCCGCATAATCCTTGAGCGTCTGCAGCAGCGCGGACGCTTCCTGCTTCGCCTGTTCCCCGCGCGGAGGATCGGAGCGAAGCGCGATCCGGATCATGCTCATCCCAGTCTCCAGCGCGCCGTATACGGAGGCGTTATCCGAGCGAATGGGCAGCTCGATCTGCTTCCAGCTCTTATCGATTATCGCGTAATCGGCAGATGCGGCCTCCCAGTCGGATTGATCGATATGCGCAAGCAATTGTTCGGCCTTCGGAATCATGAGCACGGCCGCTGCCGGTCCGGTCAACCCGCCCTTCGCTTGCGCTTTCAAATACGCATTTACCGCTTTGGCGGCGGCGGCCAGCGCCTGCTTGGCGGCAGCCGGATCCTGCTCGGCGGCTTCGACTGCCGTCTTCGCATGGGCAAGCGAGGAGTCGACGTCGGCCGTCAAATCCGACTTGGCCGCATCCGCCGCTTGCCAGAGCGCGATGGCTTGGCCGATGGCGTCCTCCGCCTCGTCGTACTTCGCTTGCCCGATATCGACAAGCGCGCTGCCGATTACCGGAAGCACGCCGTTCGCGGGAGCGGAATCGGCTGCCGCAATGATGCCCGGCCCCGCGACCAGCGCGGCAAGCAGCGTCCATAGCACGGCAAGCCGCGTAAGACGGCCTGCCGCTCGCGGCGTTCTGTTCGTTGTTGCGTTCATCTGTCGTTATACGCTCCTTCCGCCTTACAGCAGGGTATCTCCGATATAGCCGCCTTCGCGAACGCCGGGGAAGCAAGCGAACACGGCACTGCCGTTATGCACGATGTATTCGTTCAGTCTATCGGACGCCAGCCGCTGCTGCATCGGAATGAACTGCTTCCCGATATCGCGCTGGTAACTTATGAACAGCAGTCCCGCGTCAAGCTGCCCCGTCTTCTTGTCGAGTCCGCTGGAATACGAGTAAGAACGGCGCAAAATACGAAGCGTCCCGTCTCCTCTTGCGAGGCGAACGTGCGCATTCATCGGAATGAGCGGTTCGCCCTTCCCGTCCTTGGCCTCCAAATCGACCGGATCCGTCTCGCTGCGGCTGCCGAGCGGCGCGCCGCTGCCCCGATGGCGGCCGAACGTCGCCTCTTGGTCGCCAAGCGTCGAGCGGTCCCACACCTCGACGCGAATGCGGATGCGCCGCACGACCATGTACGTTCCTCCGCTCATCCAGTCCGCGCCATCGCTTGACTGCGCCCAGACGACCTCGTTCATCGTCTTCTCGTCCCGAACGTCCGGGTTGACGGTTCCATCCTTGAACCCCATTAAATTACGGGGCGTCGCGCCAGCCGGATCGGCTTGCGCGCTGCGCTGGAAGCCCTCCTGCGTCCAGCGCAGCACCGCTTTCCCGCGCGCGATGCGGGCCAAATTGCGGATGGCGTGGAACGCGATCTGCATATCGTTCGCGCATACCTGCACGCCGATATCGCCGCCCGTCCATTCCTCCCGCAGTTCGTCCCCGCTGAAAGGAGGCAAATCCGGCAGCGCGGCCGGGCGTTTGCCCGCCAAACCGAATCGTCCATCGAAGAATGATGGTCCAACGCCGAATGTGATCGTCGTCTTCGACGGCGCAAGGCCCGCCGCTTCGCCGGTATCGGATGGCGGCATATTCAAATTGTCGTTGACGTCCCCGATCATGACGCCGCCCGTCATCGCCGCAGCCGCTTCGGTCCACTTCTGGAACAATCGGCGCACGCTGTTCACGTCGTCCGTCGTCAGATCGAACGCAGCGAAACAGATAAAATCTTGCGCAGGGGTCGCAACGCCAGCCTGATGGCTGCCGTAAAATTCAACCGCTTCGCCAGCCTCGGCGAATGTGCTGGATGCCTCCGCTGCCCCAAGACGCCCCGCCGCGCCGAGCACGCCTCCGGTAGCCAAACCTCCGAGGAGCAGTCCGGCGCCGCCGATGCCAGCCATCTTCAGCATGTCGCGCCTGCTGATCGGCTTCTGCCACAGCGCGTCTTGGCGCTCGTCGCCGCTCTGTCGTTCCTTATCGTTCTTCATCCGCGTCTTACGCCTCCAGAATCGTGCCCATTTGCGACAGCGGCTCGGCCAGCGCGTCCAACGCCTGGCTCAAGGAAGTCGTGTCCGCTTCCTTGAGATCCGTGTACAGCACGTACCCGTCGCCCGATTTATACTTGGCCAGCAGCCCTTCCAGATCCGTGAAACGTTCGCCGATCTGCTGTTCGAGCTCCGCGTCCTTCGCGTTCAGCGCCGGCTTCAGCAGTTCGTAAATCTTCTTCGCCCCTTCGACGTTGGCGACGAAGTCATACAGGTCGGTATGTGAATAACGCTCTTCCTCGCCTGTCACTTTCGAAGAGGATACTTCGTTCAACAGCTCTACGGCGCCTGTCACAAGCAGCGTGCTATCGACTTCAACCGTCTCCATCAGCGCGCGCAGCGACTGCACGTCGCTCAGCAGGCGGTCGGCGAATTCGCCCATGCCGTCCGTCTTGTTGTCGACCCATAGCGACTTCTCGATCCGATGAAAACCGCGCCAATCCGCATCGGGAACGTCGTTCTCACGGGCGTCGATGTTCGGGTCAAAGTCGCCAAGCGACTCGGCGATCGGCTCGATCCGCTCATAATACATGCGCGTCGGCGCGTACAGCGCTTTGGCCGTATCGATGTCGCCGTCCTTCACGGCTTTAACGAACTTCTCGGTCTCGAGAATGAATTGGTCGCATTGTTCGATGCCATATGCACGATAATCAGCCGACGCCTGTGTCAAATCCGGCGCGCTGCTTGTCTCGTTCGTCTGCGCGGCAGCCGTTCCGTTCGCGCTTGCTTCTTTCGCCTCATTGCCGCCATTGTCTTTCGAGCAGCCCGTCAGCACGATCGCGGCCGCCGCGAAGAGGACAGCTCCTGTCTTCCATGCTTTCATCTTTCCATCTCCCCCAATGATAACCGTTCTCATCAACTTGATAAACAATCTCAATTATAAACATTGATGAGGATGTCGTAAATAACCAAAACACGCGCCACTCTATTTATTAGCCGGCTTGCTCTCTATTCTTCATTCGACTCCGCTTGCGCACAGCCGCTCCTTCTTTACGAGAACCGAACATTTCGATAACCAAGCGTTAACGATCACCTCCTACAATAAGCACCAAGGAGGTGAGGGGCATGTACTATGAGGAGGACCGGATACCGTTCGACCAGCCTGACGACATCGCGTATCCGCGCGAGGAATCCCATCAAGGCGTATCAAAGCCGGACGCCGTATAATTCCGAAGCAGCTGTCTGAGACAGGTGCTTTTTTTCTTAATTTGCGGCTGGCGTGGATGGTAATTCTTCTCAATCCATGTTGAACCCAAAGAGGCCTTGTTCACGCTGATCGCAGCGCTACAAGACCCCAGAGGCATTCGGATTTATGCGCCTTCGCAAGCTTACATCGGCTGCGTCAGGAACATGTACGCGACTTTACCGTCTTTCAGATAGAAATGCACCCGCAGGTTGTCTCCCCAGCGGTAACTCCAGGCGACGGACGACTTCGCATTCGGCTCCCCGATCTTCTCCAGCAGCTCGGCGTCGGTTGACCCGACGCCGATGCCGCTGTCCGTACGATAACGGTCATCCACGAAATAGTAGCTAAGACTCATCGCGACCACGCCCTCATCATAGACGACAACCTTCCTTGCTTCTCCGTTCATGTCGTCGTAATACCCGATCTCCTCTTTCGGCGTCAGCTTGGCCTCGTCACGCTCCCACTCGGCGAAGAGCTTACCGTCTACCTTGAGCAAATCCGCGTCGTAGCTGCCGTCGTTCGCGACGTTCTCGTTATGCTCCACAGCCAGCTGCTGCTCATCCCGAAAGGCCGCAATTTCTGCCAGCGTCGAACCCGGCTTCAGCAGCCGGCGCATCATGAGCAGCGTGTTCTCGTTCGCGTAGAACGCTTGGCCTTTCCACAAGATCGTATTGGTCGCGATCTCGTAAGGGATCTCATAGATTTTGCCGCCGTCGCGAACGCGGAAGTAGACGTCTTCGCGTTTGTCTGTGGCGGGCGCCTTGGCTTTCTCAAATTCCAGTCCGTACAGCGTCTGCATCAAATACGACTGCTCCGTCACGTTCAGCTCGATACTCGCTCCGCCGCCTGGCTGGTAAACGGTAACGCCCTCTTGACGGTCGATCTCGAACGGCAGCTGCTCGCGCAGCAAGCCGGTCAGCGGCTCGGTTTGCGCCGGCGGCTGCGGCTCGATCGTCTCCTCTTGGCTGTCCGGCGTATGCTCGTTGTCGGGCGTATTCTCCCCGGGCGGCGTACTCGCTTCGTTCGGATCGGACTTCTGCTCTTCGTTCGGCCGACCAGCCGTCTGGCTTTGACCGTCTCTCAGCCACCCTGTTAAAGGTCCCTCGGGCAGCACGCCCGCGACCAGCGTGAGCAGGATCAGCGCGCCAGCCCATACAACCGCCGCCTTTCCTTGACGACGCCCCCTTCGCTTCTCCTTCATCCCTTTGGCCTCCCGCTCGATTTGCAGCATGTGTCTGCTCGTAAACGTTCGTTGTCCGGCAGGCTCCGTCTCCTTCAACAGCCGTTCCCAATCGGCATTAAATTCGTTCATAGGACGCGCCCGCCTCCTTCCAATAGCCCGCGACTTTCTGCCTTGCCCGCGACAGACGGGATTTGACCGTCCCCTCGGAGACGTCCAGCAGCTTGGCGATCTCCTTCAGCGGCATTTCGTATTTGACGTGAAGCAGCAGCACCTCGCGAAACTTGACCGGCAGCTTCATGACCGCCTGCCAAATGTCCGTGACCGCCGCCCGGTCCATGACCTGCCGCTCGGCCGAAGGGTTCGTCCCTTTGCCGTCGATCCATGGCATCAGCGTGACTTTGCGGAAGAAAGCGGTGCGTCTATAATTGATCGCGGTATTCCGCGCTATCGTAAGCAGCCAAGTCCTGATCGAAGACTCGCCGCGGTATCGGTCAATGTTGCGGTATGCGCTCAGAAACACATCCTGCGCGATATCGTCCGCCAAGTCGCGGCTTCTCGTCAGCACGAACGCCACATTCCACACGTCCTGCCCGTATCGCTCCATCAGATCCCGGAACAATTCATCGCTCATGGCGCTCAAATGTTTCCAGTGCGCCTCTTCCATCCTCTCACCTCCATGCATTAGACAACGCAAGCGATGCAGAAGTTCCCGTTTTCTTGGTAAAATGGAAAATAAAATTTCTCTTGACCCTGACACTGATGTTAGCCTTTATACTGACGATGTACCTTTTTTCCATCGATAACCCCGGGAGGACGACATGAAAATCGGTCAATTATCGGAAGCGACGGGCGTCAGCATCCGTTCGCTCCGTTACTATGAACAGCAAGGACTGATCGCGTCGACCCGCCAGGCCAACGGGTATCGGACGTATTCGCCGCTTGCGGTCGAAACCGTCGAGGCGATCAAGCTTTATTTGAATCTGGGACTGACCACGGAGCAGATCGCTGGTTTTCTCACCTGCGTCATCCAGAATAAAGAAGCCTTCTGCGCGGAGGTCATGCCCGTCTACGAGCGAAAGCTTGCGGAGATCGAGCGGCAAATCGTGCAGCTCACGCAAATCCGGACGAATCTCATCGACCGGATGGCAGCCTTGACCGCCGAGCAAAACCGAACAACATGCGAGGAGTGTGGAACGAATGACGATCCGAAACGCAGCGAGCCATGAAGAGCTGAATAGCATTGTACAAGAAGGGCTGGTGCTCGTCGATTACGGGGCGAAGTGGTGCCCGCCGTGCAAAGTGCTGCTGCCGATCTTGGAGGAACTGGACCGCGACTTAGGCGGCACCGCGACCATTGTAAAAGTCGATTGCGATGAGCTGCCCGACGCGGCATCGGCAGCCGGCGTCATGAGCATGCCGACGGTCGTCGTCTACAAGGACGGCAGCCCGATGGATAAGCTGGTCGGTCTGCGTCCGAAAGCGGCATACCGCCAGACGCTGGACAAATATAGCTGAGGAACAAAGGGCTTCGCCCTTCGAGAACCGTTTTTCTCCCTCGACCCTTAATTGCTCCCTCCCCCTTCCCCCTCCGCTGCAATGCTGTCAGGTTAAAAAGGGCTCCGCCCCTTTGACTCCGCTTTTGTTGCCCCTCGCCCCTTCCCCCTCCGCCGAGGGGAACCAGAGGACTTCGCCCTCTGGACTCCCTTCTTCGTGCAGCCACGTTTGTTCGCGGTCGGCGGGTCGGCTTGAGGTGGGCACGCTTTTGTCCTCGCGGACAAAGCTTCAGTGGGTTTTGAAGGCCTTCCTAAGACATAAGCATGTCAATTATAGGCCATAGGCGGCTTCGCCGGACGTTTTTTCTTAACCTGACAGCATTGTCCCCCCTCCTCCAAGAGGAACTAGAAGGTTAGCACCCTCTGATCTCTGTATATACAGCCCCGTGCCGACCTTCGCTTTCATCCGATCCAGCGGACACGCTTTACTTGATCCCAAAAACAAAAGGGCTTCCCGCGCGGGAAGCCCTTTTTTCTTGCTTGGTCCGGATTGCCTGGCAAACGAAGCTATCTCCGTCCCAGCCTAGCCGAGGGCCTCGTCCAGCAGCTTGATCGCCAAGGCCAGTTTCTCCTCCGGAATCAAGTCGAGCCGATCTCCCAGACTCAGCTCGAAATAGCTGCCCTCGCCCTTCGGCCGGACATAGCTGGAGAGCCCGACGCCGCTCGCTTGCGCGACTGTGACGAGCGCCTCTTCTACCTGCTCCGGCGGAAGCGCGACATGGACATGGAACATGTTCGTGACCGGCACCTCAGGCACTGTGACGACCTGGCGGCACGCGTTGAACAGACGAGCAACCTTCTCCGCGCCAGCCCAGTAATGGGCCATCTTGTCCACCCGCAGATCGAAGTTATAGTCCGCGGTGACGATATACGGATATAAGCTGATCAAATCGCCGCCATGCCGTCTTTTCCACACGACAGATTCCTCCGTGAAATCGGATTCGCCAGCTAGAATCGCGCCCGCGATGCCGCCGATCCCCTTATAGAACGAGACGTAGACGCTGTCGAACAGCGCGCAAATCTCGGCTGCGGTCTTCCGATAGTACGGCAGCACTTCGAACAGCCTCGCGCCGTCGAGATGGAGCTTGATCCCGCGCGCCCGGCAATGGGCGGAGATGGCTTCCAGCTCTTCGTACGCCGGCAATTGCCCGCCAATCTCCCGCTGCGGCAGCTCCAGCAAGAGACAAACGACGTCCTCCGGCATGCCGGTTACATCGTCCAGCCGAATGAGGCGATCTGCATCCGCAAGCAGCACCGGTTCGATGCCATGCAATTCATGCAACCCGCGCTGCTCGTGAATTTCGAGATGGCACAGCGGGTGGTAGGCGACGCGCTTGGACGATTGGCGGTCGCTCCAGATGCGCAGCGCGATCTGCTGGGCCATTGTGCCGCTCGGGAAGAAGACCGCCGAGGATTTGCCCAGATAATCGGCCATTTTGCGTTCGAAATCTCCGATCAGCTTGCCTTGTCCGTACATATCAGCCTCGGTCTCCGCGTCCATGCCATCGAATGCCTGCTTCAATAGATCGACATTGCGCGGTGCGTGGCCGCCTAACTTATATTCCGCTTGTTGAAAGACGGATGCTAACGAGTTCGTGTTTTGTTGGTACATCAAATAATTCTCCCTTCTGTCCGGGCTGCTAGAGCGAGGGACAAATCTAGTATAGCACGCATAAGACGCGAAAGAGGCCTTCCATAGGGATGGAAGGCCTCTCCTGCTAGATTCGCCAATGCGTGGCGTCGCCTTAGTCTTGCGGCTTGCTCTCCTCTGCCGGCCGTTGGCCGATCGTCTTCTTCTTCAAGAGCAGCCATACCTGGGCCGCGATGAAGATCGAAGAATACATGCCTACGGCAAGTCCGAGCGTCATCGCCATCGAGAACAACGCGATGGACTTGCTGCCGAACAAGAGCAGGATGAATGAAGCCACAAGCACCGTCAAACCGGTATTGATCGAACGCGTCAGCGTCTGCGAGACACTCACGTTGACGAGCCGCGCCATATCCTCGAATGTGCGGATTTTGGCAAAACGAAGGTTCTCTCGAATCCGGTCGAAGATGACGATCGTATCGTTGATCGAATAGCCGATAATCGTCAAAATCGCAGCGATGAACGTCAGGTTGACCTCGAGCCGGAAGATCGAGAAGATGCTGACGACGACGAATACATCGTGGAACAGCGCGACGATGCCCGCCAGCGCGAACCGCCATTCGAAGCGGATGCTGATCAGAATGATAATGCCGATGCTCGCGAACAAAATCGCATAGATCGCCTTCACCGCCAGCTCCCGCGCGATGCCCGGATCGACGGTGTTCTCCTCGATGGAGACTTCCTCGCCGTACTTCTCCTCGAACAGCGCTTTGATCGCGTTCACTTCGCCTTTGTCGGAATCGAGCACCCGGTCGAACCGAGCGGTAACGCGCTCGCCTCCCTCGCCGCCGACCGTCAGCGACTCGGGTGTAACGCCTGCTTGCTCGAATAACGCTTCCGCGTCCTCTTTGCTCACGCTCTTGCCGACAACCATATCGAGGCTCGTCCCCGCTTTGAAATCAACGCCGTAATTGAAGTTGAACAGCAGCACGAACACGAGTCCCACGATGGTGATGGCGCCCGAAATCGCGAAGAACAGATTACGGAGCTTGGTGAAATTGAAAATTTTATAATAGCCGTCCTCATAGCCCGTCTTGTCCGAGAGCTTCTGGATATCCGATGGCTTGACGCCGTAGTGCTTGCTCTCGCTCAACCAGCCCGTGCCAATGAACAGCTTCAGCAGGAACCTCGACAAATAGACGTTAGTGGCCATGCTCAGAATGTTGCTGAGAATGAGCGTCAGCGCGAAGCCTTGGATTGCGCCAGTGCCGACGAAATACAGCACGCCCGCGGCGACGATCGTCGTGACGTTCGCGTCGAGAATCGTGCGGAACGAGCTCTTCGAGCCCGCCTTCATCGCCGACAGCAAGCTCTTGCCGGTGCGCATCTCTTCGCGGATCCGCTCGGCCGTGATGATATTCGCATCGACCGCCATGCCGACGCCGAGCACGAATGCCGCGATGCCCGGGAGCGTCAGCGTCGCCTGCATCCAATAATACAGGACGAGCAAACCCCAGTTATAAATGATCAGCGTGATACAAGCAATGAAGCCTGGCACGCGGTACACAAACAACATGAACAGCAAAATGAATATCGTGGCGATTACGCCGGCCAGCAGCGTCTGCTCAAGCGACTTCTGCCCCAGGCTCGCACCGACGGACTGCGTATACTTCTCGGTCAGCTTCAGCGGCAGCGCGCCCATATTGATGATGTCCGCGAGCTCCTTGGCTTCAGTCATCGTATAATTGCCGCTAATGGTGGCGCTGCCGTTGCCGAGCACGTCCCGTACGACCGGATTGGACAGCATCTCCTCGTCTAGATAGATCGACAGCTCTTGCCCCAGCAGCCGCTGCGACACCTCGCGCAGCTTCTCCTTATCCTTCACCTCGATGAGGATCATCGGCTGGTTCATCTCATCCATGGCCACTTCCGCGGCGCCTTCGACGAAATCGTTGCCGAGCAGTTCCTTCTTGCCGTCCGGCCCGCGGAAGGTCAGCTCCGCCGGCTTCTTCATCATCTCGCGGACGGTCGCCTCATCCTGAACGCCCGCGATGCGCGCGCGGATGCGGTTCGTGCCCTCGGTCGTCACCTCCGGCTCCGTCACGCCGAAGGAATCGGCACGTTTGGCCAAGCTTTTGGCGGTCTGCTGCAGCGCTTCCTTCGTGATCGTGCCGCCTTCTTCGATCGGCTGCGCCTCATACAAGATCTCGAAGCCGCCTTTAAGATCCAAGCCTAATTTGATACCGCTTAAAATCGTCGGGCTTGTCGTGAACACGACGGCCAGCGTAATAAGCGCCGTCAGCAGAAAGCCTGCTATTCTTCTTCCTCTCATCGTTAACATCCCTTCGTTATTGGCTTCTTGCAGCGCAAAATAACGAAGGATTGTCTACATACACGCTCGTCATTTGGATCGGCGCAAGCAACCGGTGACGCAAGAGAATGGCGATGGCGTCGCTGCCGACACGACCATGCTTGGCGAGATCCCTTCGGAATCGCCCCATCCAAGCGGCTGCTCCTAACCCGCCAAGCGCAAGAGGGACGACTTTGGGCTCATTCGCAGGCTTGCCCGTCCCTGCGGCGTGTACGCCTTGCTCGGCGCTGATTCGCGCCCCGCCTAATTCTACTTTATGCGGCTGACCCGTCAGCGCGGGTGCGAGCAGCAGCGAGAGCATCCCGATCAGCATGAACGCGATCCATGTGTTAGGCGCGGCTTTGCGCCTGATGGCGTGCACCATTCTTGTCGTCCCCCTTCCTTGGCGAGTGTCTCGCATAAAAAAGCAGGCTTGCATGCAGCTGCAAGTCTGCCGAAATGTGATAGAATCCGCTTGTATACGGACGAATTAAAGGTTGGTTTCATTTTTTCGCCGCTTCCCCAGGGGGGAATCATCATGAGATCCCGCGATCAATCGGTCAACGGGGCGCGCGATAGGTTGCCTAACTTCCCAACATTCGTCTATTGACACGATCTAACCCGTCATGTAATATTTATCCCGGTGCAGCGCGCACGCATCCGCAATCGAATACTTACGATCGTATAACCTCGCAAAATGCCTATTCAGGCAAGGGCGAGGGTTTCTACGGGGAGCCTTAACTTCCTAACTACGACGCCAGCCGATTATCCTGACGATGATCCCGCTGACGATCGGAGTTAGGATTTTTTTGTTGGCTGGAATTTGAGTAAGGAAATCAAGGAGGTCTATACACAACATGAAGTACTTATTATCCGTCTTTCTCGGAGCCGTCAGTTACGGCATCCTTTCGACCATAGTCGTGACTGCGTACGGCAAAGGATATGATCTCGGCGAAGTCGTCGGCAGCCAGCTGTTGACTGGCTTCCTGCTCTCCTGGGCCCTTGCGCTCTGGACGAAATACCGCCAAGGCCGTCTGGCCAAAGCGAATCCTGCTGCCGCGGCCGCAATTGCAAGCCAAGAGCAGAAGCTCACTTGGAAGCATCGCCTGATCCTCATGGCGGCCGGCACGCCGACCGCGATTACGGGTCTTGTCTACTACCACTCGCTTCGCTACATCCCGGCGTCGCTCGCCATTATTCTGTTGTTCCAGATCACATGGATTGGCGTACTGATACAGGCGATTAGCCAGCGCAAACGCCCGAACGGTATCATGGTGCTGACACTGGCCGTTCTGTTCGGCGGCACGCTGCTGGCAGCCGGCATTCTGGAACAAGGCGCATCGAAATTCAATATGCTCGGCATCATGTTCGGCCTGTTGGCCGCGGTCAGCTACTCGATGTTCATTCTGTTCAGCGGCAAGGCGGTTCCAGCCGCGAATCCGGTCTATCGCAGCGCGTGGATGCTGACTGGCGGTCTGACGCTCGTATTCATCCTGTTCCCGCCGGCATTCCTGTTCAACGGCGTCATCTGGGGCGACCTGCTGCTGATCGGCTTCATGCTCGGCCTGTTCGGCGCCTTCATCCCGCCGCTCCTGTTCGCCGTAGGCGTGCCGCATATCGGCGAGAGCATGTCGAGCATTCTCGGCGCATCCGAGCTGCCGGTCGCGGTGGCACTCTCGTCGATCGTGCTCCACGAGTACGTCAGCCCGCTGCAATGGACTGGGGTCGTGCTGGTTCTGATCGGCGTGGCGCTGCCCGAACTGTATAAACTCAGGAAACAATCGGGCTCTGGAAGCGTCCTTTCTTCTTAAGATCGCGCATCATGCGTCCCGCCATCATACTCTAATGTAACGAGAAGAACCTCCCGGCGCCTGAATGCGTCCGGGAGGTTCTTTTGATGTGTACCGGTTTAGAATAAGGCCCACCATATTTTATCAATGCCAACGACGAAGAAAATCCATACACCGACCAGAATATGCGAGAACGAGGCGCCAAGGAGCGAATTTTGCCGGGCATACATCCAACCCCAATAGAAGCCCGGGAACAGCGTGAGAAGCGCGAACGTCAAATTGAGATGCGCATGCGCCATGGCGAACAACAAGTTGGAGAGAAGGATCGCAAGCCATACGCGCTTGTTCGACGGGGGCAAAAAGTTCTGCAGGGCGGACTGAATGCCGCTGCGCGATATAAATTCTTGAATTGGACAAAATAACGCGTAAGCCAACCCATAAATAAGCATCGTCTGGTCAAATCCGCCGCCCGCCACCTGCCGCACGATGCTGAACACCGTATCGTCAATCTCCGGATGCAGCAGCAGCACGACCCACTTGAGACCCGCGATCCCCGCGAGCAGCGGAATCGTCAGCAGGAACGATTCACCCAGCACCTTCCGCCAATTAGCCAGCGTTAGTCCGAACATAGCTAACGGATAGCCGCTGCGCCGGATGAGCACATACATCGCGGTCGCCATGATGGCCAGGATACCGATCGAGATCCAGTTCGATCCCCACTGAATGACCAAGTCCATCAGCGTCCGGAACGAGAGCGTGTAGATCGCCAGCAGAAACAGGATATTCACCGTAAACATCCCCATGGCAATCTGCGCCTTGCTCGCCGCCAATTCCTTGCGGATGGACGCTACCGTCACCTGATTCGTCGCGTTCAGCTTGGCGGACAGATCCCGCGAAATGTTGCTCAACAGCTTGACATGCATAGCGTCGTTCGCATTATGCTGCCAAATCAGCTCAAAATCGATGCGGATTACAGCAGACGGTTCGCATGTCCGAATCGTCGCCGACCGGGCGCCTTCCGCATCCGCCAGCAGGGCCATCTCCCCGGCGCTCGCTCCCGGCTCGAGCCGGACGATCGTATAATTCTCGCCAGTCTCCGCATTACGCTTAAGCACCTCCGCACCGCCGCCGACGAGGATGATCACCGTTCGATCCGTGTCTCCTTCGCGGATTAACACTTCCCCCGCTTCGACGTTAAGCCATTGCGCCGATGCCGTCACACGCGCCAGCTCTTCCTCGGTCAAATGCGCCATTAGCGAGTGCGCGCGTAATACTTCTCCAATACCACTGGCTTGAATGTCCAACTCATTCCCGCTCCTTTCCGCGCTTCTTCTCACGACTTCGGCACGCTTAGGTCTTCGATGCGAAGCGCGCGCGTATGCACCGTATGATTCCATGACTTGTTCCGGCTCGTGAAGAAGGCGATGAACGTCAGCGGCAACCACGTCAGCTGGAAAATCGGATAGACCGGGATACCCAGGTACGCCTTCCAAGGCTTCTTCTCGATGAACAGCACGAGCGGCGTCTGCAGGAAGATCGCGATATGGATGCTCCACCAGACCCAGTCGGGCGCAAGCTGTTGAATGCCGAGCTGCTCGAACAGCGGCGTCGCGACTTGAAGATACAGCATGACCGAGATGCTGGCCAGGAAGAGGAAGCGGAACGGCTGGAACAGATAGAGCACCGCATCGAATTTGGCGAAGCTCCGGTGACGGATCGCGCTCTTGAGCAGCGGCCACGTGAACCGTCTCGCGCAGTCGAAGTGGCCCCGCATCCAGCGCAGCCGCTGCCTAAGCGAGCTCATCATCGTAATCGGCTTCTCGTCGTACACGATGGCGTTGTTCGCCCATGACGGCGCGATGCCCCGCTCGACGCAGCGGGCGGTGAACTCGACATCCTCTGTCAGCGAGTGAGCGTTCCAGCCCATCTCCTTCAGCAGCGCGGACTCGAAGCACATGCCGGTGCCGGCCAGCGTGTTGGCCATGCCCAGGTTGTACCTCGCCAGCTGCCACATCCGGTTAATGTACCAATAGGTAATCGCATACGAGATCGAAACCCATGAATCATAGGGGTTCTTCGTCTCGACATAGCCTTGAATGACTCGCTTGCCCTGCAGCAGCTTCTCGTTCATCTCGGCCAAATAATTGAGGCTGACGAGATTATCCGCATCGAAGACGACGACCGCGTCGTACTGCTTATCGCCTGCCCACAGCTTGGCCAACAGCCACTCGATGGCATGTCCCTTGCCCTTGTTCGCCAAGTCGCAGCGTTCCATCGGCGTCAACCCGTGTTGGCGGACGATATCCGCCGTCCGGTCCGTGCAGTTGTCGCAGATGACGAAAATATCGTATCGTTCCTTCGGATAGTCCAGGTTCTTCAAATTGTCGAGCAGCGGCGCGATCACCTGCTCCTCGTTGTGCGCGGCGACGACGACGGCGAACGACTTCTCCGGCGCTCGTGCCGGCGTCTCCTTCTTCGCGCGGAATCCCGCAAAGCTGAGCAGCGATTGATAGACGCCGATAAAGCAAATAAGCGCTTGGATGATTATACAAACGAGGTTAAAGCCGAATTGAATGGCGTGCATCGTACTTTTGTCCCTTCCCCATGGTGTAAGTGGTTAGCTTGCGAAGATTACTATTGAAAAGATAGCGCGACATCCATCACGCCTTTCGCTTCATCGAAAGCCGCGATGTCTTCCTTGCCGTTGCCGTCAAAGTCGGCCGCGATCGGCACGATCCCCTTGCCGGCAGCCCATGGCCCGAACGCATTGTCCAACTGGCGGAACGATCCGTCGCCTTGCCCCGCGTAGACCTGCCAGATCCCAGCTCCCGGGTCGTGCACGATAAGATCGTCCCTCCCATCGCCATTAGCGTCGGCAATCAGCACGTTCGAATCCCCCTTCAGCTTCAAGCTTAACGACGCGGATGGCGCGAGCGTGCCGCCGCTTGTCAGACGGATTCCGATCGGCTCTGCCCTATCGTTAGGTATGAAGAGGAGATCGTCCTGCCGATCGTCATTGAGACGGGCGCTCGCGACGCGCGCATCCACCGGAACGGTCGCCCCCGTATCCATCCAGGCCAGCTCGTCGCCTACGCGCGAGATCGCGATCACGCGGCGATCTTCGGCTCGGACCGCGATCCACTTGCCGCCGCCCGGGCATCCGTCCGCGCAGTCTTGCAGCTGCGTCAAGCCGGCTGGAAGCTTGCCAAGCGGCGTCAGATAAGCCGTCCCGCCTGCGGCATAACCCGCCGTCTGCAGGAGGCCTGTCGCTTGATCATAGATCATAAGCTCCGACCGCCCATCATCGTTGACGTCTGTTAGGAGCAATTGTTCGTCAGGATTGTAGTCCCGCGTCAGCCACGTCGCCGCCTGATGCTGCAGCTGATTGCGCGGCCATCCGAACGCCCCCTCGCTAATCTCGATGCGCGACTTTCGCACCGTAACGACATCGGCCAGCCCGTCTCCGGCGACATCCCCGATCAGCGGCGGACCTATCGCATCAAGCGCCACGTACCGGTTCGCGGGCGAGAACGGCACCGCGTCGTACAGCCGGATGAACCGGTAGCCTTGGCCGGAGAGTCCGGCTGTGAGACGATGGAGCAGCGTCTTCTCGTTGCTGCGGTAGCGATAGACGGGCAGCCCGTCGCGCAACACGGGCTGGCCTTGTCCATCCTTGACGGCCTCCAAATGCTTGAATTCCAGAAACGGGTGGAAATAAAAGGAGGCCAGCCCGTCATATCCGTCGGCCTTGTCCAGCAGACGATCAACCGATGCGTCATCGGTCAAGTAGCCGAGCGGCGCCGGCACGTAAACCGAGCCGTTCGTCACGCCGCCGTATGTATTTAGACTCTCGTATACGTTGAGATCCCGAAACGTCCGTATCGAATAAAGGTCGGGCTCATACAAAATGCCCATGTAGGAGCGGAAGGTGGCTTCCTGCTCGCGGGTGTCCTTGTAGTGGGGCGACTCCCAAAAAGCGGGGGTGAGCCCGGCTTGACGGAACGCGGCCAAACTGCGCTCGATCCGTTCGGCGGCATACGCCGGCTCGAATGTCTCATCCGCGCCCGGCACCTTGAACTCGCGCGCGATGCCGGTGATATGATTGTCGTCCGCGCGAGCCTCGCGCCCATATTGATGCGTGTAGCCGTGCATGCCGAGCACGGCGCCGCGCTTCTGCGCGTTCTGCAGCAAGCGGATGAACTGCCCCGTCAGCACGTCCGGCTCAGGATCGTCGATCCCCCGCTCTATCCACCTGCCGTCCTCTTCGAGGTGGATCGATCTTGGAATGACCGCCATATGGAACGGAATATTCAACCCATCCAGCTCGTCCAGCACCGCCCTGAGCTTGCCGAGTCCTTCCTTCGTCCCGTATTCGCCCCCCGGCTCGATGTCTTCCAGCCGAAGCATGGCGTGGTGCTTGTCTGAATTCGGATATGCGTTCGTACCCGACCTGTCATACGCATAGTAGGCGATGGCGACCGCCGCGAGCAGCGCGACCGGGTAGAACAGTATTTTCATTTTGCGAAGTACTCGAACCAAGGTTAACCCTCCTATGCCGCATGAGCCGAGATGCTTGCTCCCGCCCAGCTGACGAGAGTTAGTATAAAACATTTCCCACGCGGCGAATAGGGCGTATTTGGGTTTTAGGCCTTAATTTTCACTAAATCTCGAGACCTATGTCTCGACTTCGTTCGACATTTTAATATAAATAATCCCAAATGAGTGATTGGGAGAATAAGCGTTACTGCGGAGAGAGACATGGGGCACAAGCAATGTGAGATTTCGAGAATGGGAATGGAGAGGCAACGTCAGACAGAGACGCCTCAATAGCGACCTAGGTGTCGCTATCAGGACGAAACGAGGCAGGGGCGCGGCGTTAGCGACCTGGGTGTCGCTATCAGGACGAGACAAGGCGGGGACGCGGCGTTAGCGACCTGGGTGTCGCTATCAGGACGAAACGAGGCGGGGACACGGCGTTAGCGACCTGGGTGTCGCTATCAGGACGAGACGAGGCGGGGACGCGGCGATAGCGACCTGGGTGTCGCTATCAGGACGAGACGAGGACGCGGCGTTTGCGGCCTGGGTGTCGCTATCATCCAACTAAAAAACGCATGCCCGTACCAAGGAGCATGCGCAATCCATCCTCGCGAACCTAGCATCAGTCCGGCATAATCCAGACGATCTCGGCAATCCGCACGAAAAATGTATTGTTCCGCACTCGCAGCGCAACGTGGTCCGGCTTGCAGCTTTGCACGATGCCTTCAATTCGGCCGCGCGTGGTCTCGATGACGACGTAATGGCCCATGCAGCCTTGCAGCGTCTCGACGACGAACGGGTCGACCGGGTTGACCGTAACCGGCCCATTAAACAACGGCAGCGATGGCGACTGCCCGCCTTGATGGTAAGGTTGCGACGGCATTCCGTAAGGGTTCACAGACTCACTCCTCCAATGGTTTGAACGGCACACCGTATCGTATGCCGCCGCCCACGACGAGGTATAGGCGCCTGCCGCCCTGCCGCTGCCTTAGGCTAAAAGCACGCCAGTCCCAGTCCAGCCGCCGCAAGACCGAGCACTACGGAAGTTACCACGTACAGCGCCGCCCGGCCCGGTTGACCGCCCGTAACCAGCTGCACCGTCTCGTACCCGAATGTCGAGAACGTCGTATACGCCCCGCAGAAACCCGTCCCGACCGCCAGCCAGACGCCCTCTGCCAGACGGCCTGCATCATGCAGGCCGAACAAAATACCGAGCAGCAAGGAGCCCGACAAATTGATCGCCCACGTCCCCCATGGAAAGGAAGAAGACATCCGGGAATTGATCCACTTGCCCGCATAGAACCGCGTGAGCGTCCCTGCGACCCCACTTAGCCCGATGAGCCAAATCATGGCGCGCCCTCCCCTTGCGTCCGCAGCCCGCGGCCCAATCGCACGCCAGCGAAGGCGAGGGCCAGACCGCCGCCGACACTGAGCGCGATATAGAGACCCGCCGTGGCCGCATGCCCGCTTCGGAGCAGAGCCGCCGATTGGACGGAGAACGTGGAGAAGGTCGTGAACGCCCCCATCACGCCCGTCCCTAGACCAAGCCGCACCTGCGGCGGGATGCGCCATCTCCCCGGCGTTGCCGTGAATAATAATCCAAGCGCGAAGCAGCCGAGCAAGTTGATGATCAGAATACCGAGCGGGAAGCCGCTCCCCAGTGGCGGAATCACCTCACTCAGCCAATATCGAAACAGCGTGCCCGCGAAGCCGCCGATCGCCAGCGCAATGACATTCATGTTCCTCTCTCGCTTCCTTTGTCCAAAATAATAAACTCCTCCCCCGCCATAACGGCGGAAGAGGAGCCAAACCAGATTATGACGGTTCCCTTATGACGGATCCAGCTTGAATTGCGCGGCGCGGCTGCCCATCTTGTCCGCCTCGCTCTCCAGCGACTCCTCGTCGTTGATCGCCTTGCCGCCGATCTCGGCCGTCGGCTTCACGCGTCCTTGCTTCTGCTGCACGAGGTGCCAAGCTTCATGCGGAAGATGTTTCTCTTGACCCGGCCCGACGTGAATATCCGTCCCTTGCGCGTACGCGAGCGCGCCCAATTGCTGCGGCTTCGTAGAATTCCGATGCACCCGCACGTCGTCCATCGGGATCCCGCTCAAATTCTCGATGCCCGCCTTTAAGGTTTCCCCCAGTCCGGTGCGATCTCCCTTCGCCTGCAGTACCGGCCGCGAGCCCCCGCCTCCGATGCGCCCCGACTGCATCAGCTGCATCGCGATCTGATTGCCAACCGTTCGCTGCAGCTGCGCAATCGTTCCCGCGGATGCGGGGACGCCTGTATTCCGCGTTTGCTGCGCGGACGATTGATTCCGTGACGTCGATGTCGCGGATGGCTGCCGCTCTCCGCCTTTATTCGTGTACTGATGCAAGTCCGTCGGCTCCTTTGTCATCCCGATTGCGTTATTCATACGCGTGATCTTTTCCTCATTATAGCATTAAACGCAAGATGGGAGGCGGGAACTTTGTCGCTTACGCCTACGCTTGTTCGGCCGGCAGCGTGCGGCGCAGTCGAAGCGCCAGCATGCCCGACAGCAAGAACAACCCGCCAGCCGTCAAATAGGTCGTACGAACGCCAAACCAATCTGCGATCAGCCCCATGACCATAACCGATACGCCGAAGGTGACCGAGAGCAGCGTCCCCTGCGCGGCGTAGACTCTCGCCAGCTCGGCAGCCCCTACGCGCGTCTGAAAAATAGTCCGCTGCGCGATATCCCGCATCTGGAACGCCGGCCCCATGAGCAGACACAGCAGCAGCGCGACGGGCGACGACGAGGTGAGCGCGAATAATACGGTCATCGCCGAGATTGCCAGCGAGCCCGCGATCATGGCAGGGATCAGCCTGCCTTCGATCCTTCTTGCGAACAGCATGACAAGCAGCCCGCCCGATATCGTGCCCGCGAAGTAAGCGGCGTTCATGAAGCCGAACCAGTCCGCGCCTTGGCCGAGCACCTCCTCGACGTAGATCACCATGATCGCCGCGACCCAGACGCCATTGGCGATGCTCTCGATCACATCCATCGTCGTTACCACGCGCAAAATCGGACGATCCCAAATCGTCTTCCAGCCGGATTTCATCGCGCTCCAATTGGAGACCTCCTGCCCTTGCGCCTCGCCCGCCGGCTCCGCCTCCTCGAACCGGACGCACCATGCGGCTGCCCATGCCGTCCCCATAATGGCCAGCGCGGCCCAGAAGCTACCGGACCAGCCGATCCAGGCGATGACGATCCCGCCAAGCGCCCATCCGGCCATCATGACCGTCTGGTCGGTCGTGGACATCAGTCCGTTCGCTCGGACGAGCATCGCTTCGGGAACCAAGCGCGGAAGTATGGCATCCTTCGCCGGCTGCGACCAGCCCTTGAAGAATGCGAAGCCGAATAGCAATGCAAGAAGCGCGGCAATCCCCATCCTCTCCGCGAAAGCCTCATAAAACGCTGCGATGAGCAGCAGGAACAAGATTTCGCCCGCCATGCTGCCGAGCAGCACCTTGCGCAAGGGGGACCGCCGCAGCACGATCGGCGCGATCATGCCGCTCATGAACAGGGCGGCTACCCGTACGATTGGCACCAGCCCTGTCACGAAGGCCGAACCCGTCGCCTCGTTCACGAGCACGATCAGCGTGAGCGTGAACAGCACGTCGGCCAAGTTCACCGCCGCTTCCGCGGCTAACAACAAATAGTAATTCCGGTTCAGTCTCATTACGCTCGCGCACTCCTCCTCTATGCTAAGGATATCTCGCCAACATAAGGAAGATTACGGCAGACTTAATCGGGTGGTCGACATCCTATTAATCGCTCCTTCTCCGGGAAATAAACCGCAGGCGACCTGCCGGCACGCTGAGCAAAATAAGGAGCGCGGCCAGGCCGTCGGTTATCGTAAGGGGTTCACCGAGCAGCAAGAAAATAAACAACAGCGTCACGACAGGCGTAAAGAAGGTGAAGTTCGCGATCAGCGTCGCCGGCGAATGCCGGAGCGCGCGAGCATACAGGATGAAGCCAAGCACGACGTTGCTCATGGCGAGCCATAACGCGCCGTAGAAGTCTGCTTTCTCCGGCCAAGCGAACCCGGAGTTCGTGACCAACGCGCATACGGAGAGGAGCAGCGCGAAGCAAGCGATGGCAAAGATGCTTAGCGCCGCGTCCTGCTTGTTCCATTTGAGCAAATTCGTAAACACGCCCCAGCTAATCGCCGCCCCGATCGCATATAGATCGCCGGCCAAGTCAGTGAAGTGGAGCTGGGCAGGATTGCCCCCGGTCATGAGCAGCCATGTACCCGCAAGTCCCATCAGCACAGCGATCACGGTGCCGCCGGTCGGCTTCTCCCTGTTCATGGGCAGCGCAAGCAGCACGATGAAGATCGGGAACAAGTAATTCAGCATGGACGCTTCGACCGCGGGGATGCGCTCGAGTGCTTTGAAATACAGAAAGTCGTACAGGAAGGAGAAGAGTCCACACGCCGCCAAAATCAACCAGGCTTCGGCTGTCCATCTTCGCATCGCGGACAAGCCGCCCCCGATCAGGACGAAGGCCGCGAAGACGGTCGCCCCAATCCCGTACATATAGAACAACAGTTGATAACTGTCCAGCCGGCCGAGCAGCAGCTTGCTGACGGCGGCCACCGAGCCCCACATCAGCAGCAGGATCGGCATGAGGACGAATGGATTGGTGGACCAAACTTTCGAGTCTTGCGCTTGCATAGCTAGTTGTCCTCCAATGATGTCGTATGAAATGGCGCAAACACCCGCAAGCTCAACCGTTTACAGCGCATAGCCGCGAACGGTGACGCCGCTCGATGTAAGTAAGCGATCACGACGAGATCGCGGACCGCGATCCGGTCGGCCAACTGGCGGAACTACTCGCGCTGCAGCATTATGCATGGCTCTCTTACGAATATATGTACCGGGAAACGCGCGATAACCCTGCACTCCTCGAAGCGCAGGGGATCAAGCGGGCGAGAGGACTGCTGGGATTCTGGCAGCAAGGAAGATCTAACTAGTTATCATCGCTGCCGTCGAGTGCCAGCCGGAGCATGGCGGCCACGCCCGAGACTTGCTCCTGTAAGTTATCCTTGGGAACGAATGACAGGGTCCCGTCCGTCATGGCCTTCGGCACCTTCACGAAGCCGATCTCTATGTCGTTGATGAAAATCATGATAGTCGATCCAAGATTATCTGCCGTTATGCGCTCCAGTTTCTCAGGATCCTTAAACGCAATCTTCAGCTTATCCGTTGCTTCGGGAGCGGAGGCAGATTCAACTTCCGGCTTCAAATCCGCTCCGGTTGCCAGAATATCTCCCTTACGATCTTTGAAGTAAATCTGCAGCCCGCTGTAAGGTCGTAACAGTTGAATCGTATCCAAGTAATCTTGCATAATGCCTTCATTATAGCTCTGCCCGCTCAACTGCAATAGGATTGGAGAATAGATCAGTCCATGTATAGCATGATCGATCGGCTTCCAGCCTTCCTCATCCATCCACAGCGTGGAAGCAAGCATAGGGTCCGCGCCCTGATCAAGCAAATACCGGACGACCTCCGGCTGGCCGTACCCTGCCGCTTCATGGAGCAGCGTATAGCCCGCCCCGGGCATGATAACGTCAGCATATGGATCCTCCCGGTAATCGACGGGAAAACCAGCTTCAATCAACACTTTCGTTACCGGAAGACTTGCGGCCGCGAACATATACGGCCTCAAGCCGTCCACGCCCATCGGCAGCGTTGCCGCCTTCCAGTCCCGAAGCGCCAGCTTCACGGCCTCGGCATCCCCATCCATCATGGACCGGTTAAGCTTGTCCTGTGGATGGGAAAGCGCCCAGATGACTTGGATCCCATCGTCCTTGTAATACTGCATCTCCCCGCCGCTTGCCTCGATCACGAAACGAAGCGAGATATAAACCGTGCTCTTCTCTTGCCGCAGCGGGACAGCGAGCGTCGTTGCCTTATCTCCCACGTAGGCCGTCTTCGCATTCAATTTCACCCGAATCGGCTGCTTCCCACCCGTAAGCGTCCATTCCTTGCCTGCGGCCGACCACGCCAGCGCAAGCTTCAGCGCGTCTGCGGCAGGGCGAAGCCCGATCATATTCTCGCTTCTTCCTGCGACGGTCATCGTCTTGAACGCGGTTTTCTGACCGTCGATATAAAGCGCCGGCGAAGCCTGTACGCTATTAGCGGCCTCAGCGTTCTCCGCCATCAAGGGCATAAGAGCAAGCAACAAGGCCATCACCAGCATCCCTTTGGTCGCCAAGGCGCCCAAACCTCCCTTGTTCAGAAGCGCGGCATCGAGGTATGTACCCCTAATCGCTATCCGCTTGCCATAAGCCATTTAGTCGTCCCCTCTCTCCTTGTCTTGTTCGGCTGCTCCTGGCTCTTGATTCACGCC
Source organism: Paenibacillus aurantiacus (assembly GCF_042431225.1). Lineage (NCBI taxonomy): Bacteria > Bacillati > Bacillota > Bacilli > Caryophanales > Paenibacillaceae > Paenibacillus > Paenibacillus aurantiacus. Next base: position 43,520 of record NZ_JBHMDO010000021.1, read on the forward strand.
AACCTCGCCGATCGGTTCGAAAATCGTATAGCCGATCCGGCGCGGCTGGCCGATTTGTTTGGTCAGGAGAAGCTCGTCGTCCGGCGCGTAGCCTGCCCGCATATAGGCGGCAATGGCGGGGCCGTTATCGCTGCCCGTCAGCACTCGAACGTCCGACACGCCGCGCTCTTCAAGCACCTGCTCCAGGAACCCGATAAGGGCAGATGCCGCGCCGATCCGGCGCGACTCCTCCTCCACGTACAACTCCGTGATCTCGCCGTGCGGCTGCGGATAACAGAACGACTCCGCGACCTGCGCGCACGCGAAGCCGACGACACGCGCATCCAGCACTGCGACGGCAACTACCTCTCCTCTTCCGCGACCGAGCTGTGCCCGAACGTCCTCGGGTGATCGGACTACGCCGTTGAACGCGTCGTTGAGACGCGCCAAATCCGCCGCATCCCGCGCGGCGGCCAAACGAATTTCCGGTTGCATCATTTGTCTTCCTCCAGTCATGAGCTATAGCGGTCTTGTCTTCCGCAAAATGGGTTACTAGATAGACGGGTGCAGGTGAGAGAATAATAGATTGGCTACATATACTATAGCAAACTATTGGAGAGGAATGATCGAATTGGTAGTCTTTGATGACGTATTCGTTATGAATAGCCTTACCGTGCAAAACGCAGTGCATGTTGTGGGTAATGCGACGGTAAACAACAACATGCAGATCAACGCGGACCTCACCGTTCAAAGCGATATTCAAGTGAACGGCAGCCAGACGATACAAGGCAGTCTGCAAGTGAACGGCAGCCAAAGCGTGGCAGGCAATCTGGGCGCCGGCGACACGCTGAGCACCGTGAACCGCGTCGTTGCAAGCGCTCAAGCTCTGGTGCCGTCGGGCGCGGCGACACTACAGCAAGTCCGCTACTACGCGACGAACGTCGCGAATATGCCCGGGCTCGTGCTGAAGGGCACCGACGGATTTAACTATGTGCTGTTCATCGACACGACGGGAGGCACGGTCAACATCGGTATTCAGCGCGCGTAAGCGGCGGCTCGCCGCACGCAGGCGAAATGCGCGTCAGGCATATCTTGCAAGCCGAGTCGCGCCAAGCCATTTTTCTTGCACGCGAAACAGTTAGCCTTTCCAATAACCGGTTCGAATGAGCGCGCGCTTCACGGCCTTCAGATAGGCATAACCGTCGCGCCTGTCCGGTTCTAAATAAGCGCCCTCCGCCCATTCGTTCCACGCGTTAAGAAACAGATATTCGCTCCCGTACAAGCCGGCCGCGCGTTCGATCTGTTTGGCCAAATACCAGCTGAATTTATCGGGCGCCGCGCCGATGCAGCTCTGTCCCCGAAGTCCCAGCCGCGGCGTGTTGTCCCAATTGACGAAGGCGCCAGGGAATACTTGGCCTCCCATCCGGCGCGGGGAACGGGATAATATCGCCTCCCAAATTTGATCGTAATCCAGCACCAAATGTTCGCCCTTCGGCAGCTTCAACTCGCTCCACAGCCTAGGCGCGGTATTGTTCGCGAACGTATAATGCGGCTCGAACTCAAGACTCGCGTCGAAGCCCGACTGTCTTGGCACCGGGAATCCGCCGAGCGTCCGGATGAAATATACGCCTGGCAGCCCGCTCCCCCTGGCCAACTCATTCCAGCAGGCAATCATCTCCTCGCAATGCGGGATGCTGCCCGGACGGTAAAGAACGAACACCGGTTTACCCTCGATGCGAATATACCGCTCATCCCGGAAGGCCGGAAGCAGCTCGCGAAAATGCGCCTTCCACTCCGGCTCTCCGCCGTACCATTGCGGCATGAGCACGTGTTGCTCCCCACCGTCCCATTTGCGCGTCCACGGCTCATTCGCCCAGGAGAGGCAGAACGGGATCCCCGGTTCGCCCAGCCGCAGCACCTCCTCGAACGGCTTCTCAAGCAGCCGCTTGCCGCCGAACCAATAATGATAGTAACAGAAACCGTAGATCCCGTAGGCTTGGGCCAGCTCCGCCTGCCAGCTTCGCGTCGTTGGATCGGTCAGATCATAATAGTATTCGTCTAAAGGCTCCTTCGGCTGCATGTGCCCGGGGTACAGCGCGGTCGCTTTGCGGGTGTTCGTCCACTCCGTGAAGCCTTCTCCCCACCATCGGTCGTTCTCGGGAATGCGGTGAAATTGGGGCAACAAAAACGCGATGATCTTCACGCCTCGCACCTCCTCTTGCATGCGCTCTACGTCTGAAAGACGACATGCAGCAGCTTCGCGGCGATCTGCAGGAAAGAATAACGGTAGGTGCTTCCCCACAGCGCCTTGCTCGAGATCATCCGTACCTGCTCGACTTGGTCCAAATAATAGGCTACCTTCTCGCTCAGGTCGCCGGCGGACCGGAAGGTCACCACCTCTTGGCCCGGCGTCAGATAGTCCAGCACGCCCGACTGAGACGGCAGCAGCTGGAACGATCCGCATGCGGCGATCTCGAACGCCTGCCGGGATACGTGCGAGAAATTGACGACCATGCCCGCGCCGTTATAATAATCCGCCGGGGTCTGCGCATCCGCGCAAGCCTCGATCGAGCGGTCCGCATAATCGCCATGCTCCCCCAGGCCCCACACGGTTAGACCACGCTCGCTTCGCAGCGTCCGGATCGCCTCCGCGCACGCCGCGTCCGGTTCGCCGACGAGCAGCAGATCGCAAACGTACGATTCGCGGCGCGGCGTTGGATAATATATGGCGCGATCGGCAGAGAAGGGCAAATGGTGCACCTGTTCGCAGCCGGCGCGCAAATATCCCGAAATACGGGCCATTTGCTGCGTAAATACAACCTGAAAAATCGGCTTCAGGCTGCTCGCATCCGAATAAGCCTCTAGACTGTCGGACAGCCAAATCGCCTTCTTGACCGACAATCGGGAGAGCTCGTCGAGACAATCGGCCGGAATCGGCTGCCGGTCCGCGAGAATAAGCACCAGGTCGGGCTCGAGCTGCTGCGCTAGAGAGGATAAATCGTGGTATGGCTTGTATACATCCGCCTCTCTCGCTAGTAGACGAAGGTTATCGACAATCGCTTGTTCCAGCCGCCAAGCGGACGGATCCGACAGGAAACTAACAGCCATTACTTTCTTCTGTTGAACATTAGCGGCTTCGTGCAGATGGATATACTTAACTTCCCGTTGGGGGAGACGCGTGCGCGCAGCGGACGGCGGCGCTCCCGCGGAAGGTGCGGACGACCGACGAATATCCTTCAAGACGCGGACTGCGATTCGTTGGATCACCTTTTCGGACAACGGGTTAATCTTGGCCGCAGGACTCTTCTTTCGGAGTTTGCGCTTAGGCGTCTTCACGATGTTTTCCTCCTGACCCTAATCCTCCGGATATTGTATGAGCCGAACTGGCACCTGCCACCTGTCAGGTGTCCAACCACTGGCAAAACGGGCGGTTCGCCCGCATCGGAAACGCAAAACCTCCGGCTCGCGGGCGGGCGCGATACCGGAGGTCGTGCTTGCGTGCAAGAAGAAGACAGGTTTGTTGAAGCCCGACGCGTATCTAGTCGGCCTCCGCCGCCGCCGCGTAGAAGCCCCGGCACGTATCGGACGACTTCGGGCCGTCTCTAAGAAATGACCAGCTGCGGCTGGGCGGCGGACGCTTCTCTTGCGTTAAACTGCACGTCGCCTTTGCTGCTCGCCGCGCCTTCGTTGATCAACAGGATCGACACTTGCTTGTCGTTCATGTTCGCGTTCGCGAGAGCGGTCACGTCGATCTCGACCCACACGCCCGCCGCGCCCGCGATATTGACGGAGGCGCCAGCCGTCGTGCCGGCCGGGGCATTGTTCCACGTAATCGCCGATTCGGTCCAGCTCTCGTCGGTGCTGTACGCCTTCAACGTGCGCACTGCATCGGCATTGACCGCGTTAACGTAGAGACGCAGCTTGGCCGAGGTGACGGTCGTACCCGTGAATGCGGAGAAATCGAATTTCAAGTAAGCTTTGCGCGCATAACCCGAGGCGTCCGATTTGACCATCAGGTTCGGGTCGGCGCCGTAATTGACCGCCGCGTAGGAGCCGTTGCGGACGAAAGCGTCCGCGGACGGCGCGAACGTCTGACCCGTCTGCGCCACGCTCGTCTCGTGCGCGCCGATATCGGCCGAGCCGACGTAGAGCGGGTTGCCCCAGAAATCTTTGCCGCCGTTATTGGCCATCGCAAGACCTTGATTGATCAGCGGCGAGTTCGCGTTCAGCTTGTAGCCGGCGAGCGTCCCGAAGCCGTTGCCGCCCGTGCCCCCGCTTACGAACGACGGATTGGACGTGATTTTGCCCGTGTCCGCCGGTTCCGTGGACGGATGCACGCCGCCCGCTTCATAGAAGGCGTTGTTGCCGAACACCGCCGCGTCCGCCCAGTTCACGGTGCCCCAATTGGTCGGCGCGCTCGCGTTATGGTTGTAGAAGACGTTGTTGTACAGGCGAAGCCCCGCGGCGGCCGGGAACGCGTCGTCCGCGGTCATTTTGGCCTTGGCGCCGTCGTAGTAGTAAATGTTGTTGTAGAGGAGGGCCGGCGTTTTTTCTTTGGAGCTGACCCACTTGATGAAATAGCCGTCGTTCTCGCTAATGTTGTAGCGGAACACGTCGCCCTCGTTGCTGCCCATTAGCAGCAGGAAGCCTTGCGGATTATCGTGGGAGTAATTGTACTGGAACGTCGTGTTCTTCAGATACAAATCGAAGTCGTACGCCATGCCGTCCTGATTGCTTGCCGGACCGCCGTATACCTCGTTGTATTGGAACACGTTGTTCTGGGCGACCGTATTCCAGATGCCCGCGATCGCCGTCGTGACGAGCGTGCCGAAGTTCGACACCGTGTTGCGCTCGACGAGCGCGCCGTCCGCGCAGCGCACGACGATGCCGTCGCCGCCGATGCTGGTCAAGGTATTGCCCCCGACATACACGTTCGTATCCCAATTGCCGTATTTCAGCGCCGACGTCGTGCTGAAGGAGTCGTCGCTCAAATATAGGCTATGGTCGGTCAGCCGGATGCCGGAGCGGTCGACTTTGCGGATCGTGTTGTTCTCGATGCGGATGTCGTTGAAGCGCGCGACGGTCGCCTGCGCTTTGTCGTACGTGCCGACGATCGTGCCGATAATGCCGCCGTTCGCCTTCGCGGACGGATTGTTATAGCCATCCACGTCGTGGACGTCGACATTGCGGACATAGATATGGTTGTACACGCGGTCGCTCGCGTTGGCATCGATCGTGAAGTAGACGCCCGCCCGCAGCGCCGTGGATGTGTTGTTGTCCGCGCTCAAGTTCTCGTCGTTGCTCACGTCAAGGTTGTTGATTTCCCAATACTCCTGATTTTTGAGGAAGACCGTGCCAGAGTTATACGTCGTTGTTGAACCGGATACGGTCTGCGTGAAGCTCGAACCGCCGCCATTAATGCTCGGCTTCGCGCCGGCGCCGTACTTGTCGATGACGATCGGACTGCCTGCCGCGCCCGAGCCCTTCGGCCACAGCTGGCCGGTCCACGAGCCGCCGGATTTGAACAAGATTCGGTCACCGGGGCCGAACGTCGTGCCGTTCACCTTGGCGAGCGTCTTCCACGCCGCCCCTTCGCTCGTGCCCGCGTTACTGTCGCTGCCCGCGGCCGAATCGACGTAATACGTCGTCCCTGCGGCTGACGCCGGCTGCGGCGACCAGGCTGCCTCGGCGGCCAGCGGCGATGCGAGCAGCAGCGCTGCCAGCGCGACTTGGATCCTTTTCTTCATAAACAATCCCTCCTATATCGGAAGATGTGATGTCTTGCCACTCTTATTGTAACCGCTTACAATAAGGGGCGGTGTTCATTATTTCGACTTTTGTGTGCAGGATGATGACTTCGACTTTGTTCTTGTCAAAACATAAGAAAAAAACGGACCCCGAAATGGTGTCCGTTCGTACAAGCTAAACACTTATAGATCATTAAAATTACGCGTAACCAGCCCTGATACGCCGTTACCTTGATAAGAAAGATTCTTATAATAATAACCTGAATGACTGTGCTGAAACTTTACTTGCCCACTTGCGTTGCTTACCCTAATGCCTGGTTGCATGAGATATGTTCCTTTTGCGACTGCCGTTCCTAACGGAAAATCAAATGTCCACTTCCCGTAACCAAGCGACAGTGAAGAGTTATCGGTAACATCAACCGACTGCCTGGTAAAGTTCCATGATATGGTCGGCAAACCTCCAGTTAGTGAAACGGCAAAATTAGCTCCCGATGTCGTTGTTGAAGGACCATATGATAACAGCTTCTGATCCGGGACATACGGTTCCACAGTGTGCCTCGTGGCAATTTGTCTGGTTTGATAGCCATTAACTGCTCGCGTTTGATTCGAAGCTTTAACGTCCCATACTGAAACAGACTGGCCATTGATAACCGTAGTACCTGTCTTATTATAATCCACCGTCGAATCAAGAAGCCCCGCAACCACGTACGAACCATCCGAGAGTTTTTCTTGATCGCTGTAGATCGCCCAATGAAAGACATCTGTGTAACTGGTTCCCGTAGGGACAGCAGTTGCTGCTGCGAATGGAGTAGATTGCGGCTCTTCTGCTGAAGAGAAATTCCTTGTGAATCCATTCGTTTTTATATTAGCCGTGTTTGCTGACTCAACGGCAATTTTTTTAAGATCATTAATAGGCGTCTCATCTAGATTGGAGAAGAAGAATTCCGTTTGTTTCTTTCCATTTATGGTATAATAACCAACGCCTACCAGGTTGGATTTTTGATTGTTTTCGCCCGGTTGGACGTCGATACTCCCCTCAATAAAGGGTTTGATATCACCTTCGCTGAGTGTTTTTCCATTTTTGTGGACAAAATTGTAATGATTGTTTTGCTTGCGTTGATTTTTCTGAACAAGGGTATTTGTAATTATCTGTTCCTCAAGCCACACTGGCAGAGATACAATGTCTGATTGCCAAGCTGGCGATTCAGGTGAATTGTCTGCAGCGTTTATCTGAGTAATTGGGGTCAATCCGCTTGAACCAAATACTGAAAATGCCAAGATCGTTGCAATTGTTAGCTTTCTTTTCATTTTCAATCACCTCAATTTTCAGTTCAAATTTCTAAGACATTATTTAGTAAGGAGAAAACCATATGTCCAACTTTGTTCAAATCATTGCTTGCATCGGTTTGGGATTCTTTACCGGAATTCTACTTAGCGGTAATGGAATTCATATCAGCGAAAGCGGGATACATATCCTCCTCGGATGTATTTTCTGGGCCCTCATCCTCATTTTTATTAAACTAGAAAAAAAGTAAATAAACACCAAATAGACATGATTAGATAGCCGCTTCACATCCTGTGCAGCCGCTTCAATCAACTTCCCTATTTATTAGAACATATTCCATCTCGGCAAAAAGGAAGAGGCGCATGCGCCTCTTCCTACACGCCCTTCGTCCCGTTCCCCCGATAATCCCCCGGACTCATCCCCATATACTTCTTGAACACCTTCGAGAAATACGTGCGATCGGAGTAGCCGAGCCGGACGGAGATCATCTCGATCGTCGCGTCCTTGTCGCGCATCATCTGGAGCGCGATGTTCATTTTGAAGCGGTGCACGTAGTCGGTGAAGTTGACCCCCGTCATCTTCTTGAAGTAACGGGAGAAGTAGCTCGGATTCATGTACAAATGGCTGGCCATCGTCACGAGCGACACATTCTCGGACAGATGCTCCGTGATGTACCGGTCGATCTGCTTCGGCTTCGGATCGATCGCATAAGCGGCCGGACTCTCCGGCAGCGCGTGGACGATGCTCGCCAGCCGCGTCTTCACGCTCTGTGCCGTCTCCGCCAGGCGCACCGCATGCTGCAGTTCGGTCAGGAACAACGCGTTCTCCTTATCGTAGCCAGCCTCCGCCTCAAGGAGCCGCACCCACTGCGCAAATACGGCGACGACCTGCGCTCGAGGCGCCCGGGCTTGCTCGGCCTTGGCCGCCAGCTCATCCACAATCGCAAGCATCGCCGCCAGATCCCGGTCGCGAAAGGCCGTAATCAGCTGTTCCTTCTCCCGATCCGCTTCGAAGGCGGACGCAAGGGCCGCCGTCTCTTCCGGCTGGCGGCTGATCGCGACGACGCCGCCTTGTTCATAGAACATCCGGGTGCGGCTGAACCGCTTCAGCTCCTGCACCATCCCGGCGAGTCCGCCCAGTCCTTGCGTCTCCCCGCTGTGGCAGATCGTCAGCGCGATGCGCAAATACGCCTCCGCCTTGGCCGCCAAATCTTCCGCGAACCGCCGGAACAACGCCAGCGTGTTGACCGCCAAATTACGCTCGTAATTAAGCAGGCAGACGAGCCCGCGGCCTTCTTCCGCGAATACCGTCATGCCGCCGAGATCATGCGCCATCTCCTGCGCGATATTGTACAGCGCATAATGGAGCAGCGGCGCATCCTTGAGCCCGTAGCCGCGCAGCAGCGAGGCGAAGTCGATATGAACCAGCCCCAGCATGAAATACGGCGCGCGCCAGTCGATGCCGAGCCTGCGGCCGGAAGCGAGCGCGACCTCGGAATGGTCGCCGCCGGATACCTGCTTCCAGAACGCCTGCTTCAGCACGTCGCGGTTGCGTTCGACCTCGTCGCGGTAGGATAGCTGCGAAGCGCGATCCTGCTGCGCCTGGAGGAGGCGGATGCTCTTCTCCACGCTATGCCGGAGCGAATCCGCCGTCAGCTCGTCCTTGATCAGATAATCGTCCGCGTCAAGCTGCACCGCTTTGCGCGCATAGTGGAAGTCCTCGTGGCAGGTGAGGAAAATAATCCGAACGTCCGGCCGGATCGCCCGCAGCTCGGCCGCCAGCGCCAATCCGTCCATGTGGGGCATCCCGATATCGGTTATGACCAGCTGCGGCGCCTCCTCCTTGAACCGCTCCAGCGCCTTTGCGCCCGACTGCGCGGTGGCGGCGACCGCCACGCCCAGTTCCCGCCAGGGCAGCAGCTTGTTCAGGTACTTGAGCATCGGCGCATCGTCGTCAACCAGCATCGCTTTGTACATCATCGACATCTCCTCTTCCGGCGGCCGCTCCGCCCGGGATCGTGATCGTGAACGCCATTCCGCCCTGCCTGCTCCGCCCGATCGCAAGGCTCGACGCCTGGCCGTACGTCAGCTTGATCCGGCTCCATACGTTGGCCAGCCCGATCCGCTTATCCGACGCCTGCGGTTCATTCCCGGCGTGCAGCGTCCGGCGAAGGCGCTCCAGGTCGGTCTCGCTCATGCCTCTGCCGTTGTCGCTGACCGCGATGACGCAGTCGCCGTCTTCGCGGCGGACGCCGAGCCAGATCGCAGCATCCTCCCGGCCATCCTCGAACCCGTGCACGATCGCGTTCTCCACGAGCGGCTGCAGCATGAGTCGCGGCACCTCCATCTCCGCCAGCGTCTCGTCCAGCTCGACATGCAGCGCGATCGGCATATCGCTGCGCATCTGCATAATGGCCGCGTAATCCTGCAGCAGCTTGCATTCCTGCCGCAAGGTGCACGGCTCGTTCACCCGCATGTAGGCGCGCAGCAGGCTCATGAGCGCGTCGATCTGGCGGCTGTTCACGGGATCGCCTTCGAGGACGAGATTGCATTTGATTGAATTGAGCGTATTGAGCAGGAAGTGCGGCCGGATCTGCGAGAACAGCGCATGCAGCTCGATCTCCCGTTTCTCCTCCTGCTCCTGCTCGACCTCGGCGATGAGCCGGTTGATCTGGTCGAGCATATGGTTGAACGCCGTCCCGAGCACCGCCACCTCGTCCTTGCCCCGCACCGGGAACCGAAGCAGACGGTTGCCGCCGCCGAACTGCTCGGCCGTCCGCCGCAGCTTCTGAAGAGGACGGTGCAACGTGCGCGCGATGAACACCGAGATGACGAGGAATGCCGCGATGCATGCCGACAGCGTAATCGCGTAGAACCTGTACACCTGGGAAATCTCGGCCGTGATCGCCTTGGAGTCGAACCGGTAGATGAGCTTCCAGCCCGGACGCCCGACCTTCGCTTGAACCTCCTTGGCATGCGCCAATTCGGACAAGACCGCCCCTTTCGGATACTCGAAGAGGGGATGGCCGTCCGTCGCGATCAATTGGAACAAGCCTTCGCCGCCCTTGGCGAACGTCCGCTCGAAATATTCGCTTGGGATGCCGACGTACAGCGTGCCGAGTTTGGCGCCGTTATCCGGCGTACGGATCGACTTAACGGCGAAATAATACGTCTCGGTTCTTTTGCCCGAAATTTGCAGCAGCTCCTCCGCCTTCTCCCAGCGCATCCGGTTGCTTGTCGCCGGCTCCTTCTGCTCCCGCAGCCAATGATTCAGCGCCGGATAATCCAGCACGTTGTTCGCCGCGTAGATGACGAAATGGCTGTTGTTGACGAAGAACACCTGCGCGTTCAGGCCGGATGTCTTCGAGTAGGCCAAATCCATAAACTCCGCGATCCGCCGGTACGTGAAATAATCCTTCGACGACGACAGATTGCTCACCTCTTTGAAGGCGATCAAGTCCTCCAGCGTGTTGCTGTCGCTCGCGCCGAATAGGTTCGACGCGTAGATCATATCCTCCACGTTCTTGTCCAGATCGGACGCCATGACGTTCACCATGTTCTGGTTCGACGCGTTCACCTTCTCCACGACGACGTCCTTGATCAAGTAATACGACGCGACCGAGACGAAAGCGAGCGGCAGGAGAATGAAGACGATGAGCGAAATTTGGATTCGCCGGTAAAACGAAAATTTAAGCAGCCACTGCATCTTGGCACCCTCCCCATGCCGCCCGCTACGCAAGGTGAAACGACTATCGCCGTGCTGTGCCGCGATAGCCGTTTCATTCCGGAAAAGCTGATTGGTTTGCGTTCACAATCCGAGGATTGGGAATGCAGCATTCAGCGATCGAGAAATACAAGATGATGGATAGGCGCGCAGCTTATCCATGCTTGTATTTGGAAAAAGGCAACCTCGCGGTCACCTCTTGCCTCATTCGCCCCGAATCTGTCTGGCGGGCGGTTATTTGGTATTCTTCGCGATAATCGCGTTCGCTTCGTCGGTCATCTGCTTCTGCGCTTCCTCGGCCGTCAGGTCATCGAGCAGGAAGGCGCTCAGCCCGTTCTCGAGCACCGTCTTCAGCTCGCCGGAATAGCTCGTCGAGTAGCTCGGCTCGTAGACCGTCTTGATGCGCGGGTCGAACGCGGTCGCGCCGAGCGATGTCAAGTCGACGAGATTCGTCTTGTCGCCGACGAGCGCGGTCATGACCTTGTTCTTGTCCGCGGCCTTGGAGCCCGGGAAGTCGACGACGACATCCGTCTGCGTCGCCATGTATTTGATGAACGCGTACGCTTCCGCCTTATGCTCGGACGACTCGCCCACGCTCAGGTAGTGGCCGCCGATGTAGCTCGTGCCGACCGCTACTTCCTTCGAGGAAGCCGGCAGCGGCGCGAACACCGTCTGGAAGTCGTGCGGGAAATTCGTCGTGTCGAGGATCTTGTTCACGATGAATGTCGCGATCGGAATCATCGCCGCCTTGCCGTTCAGGAACTCGGTATCGTAACGCAGCTTCGCGCCGACCGTGTCGGACAGCGACTTCGCGGAATGGTCTTCTTTCTCCATCGCCCGTCTCAGGTTGAAGAAATCCGCGAACGACTTGTCGCCGAACGCCGGCTTCCGGTCCTTCGTCAAGTACGGGTGCGGCAGCTCGGAGTATGCGATCGGGTTCGCGTATTCGCCCCACGTATGGAAGAACGCGCCGTACTGCTTGGCGTCGCCTTCGCCGGTGGTCATCTTCTTCGCGTAGTCGCGGAAGTCGTCCCACGTCCAGCCCCACGTCGGCACCGGCAGCCCCGCCGCGTCGAGCGCCTTCTTGTTGATCGCGACGAGCCATGGCGAGGAAATATCCTGCAGGCCGTAAACTTTGCCGTCGTACTTCGGCGTCATGTAGAACGCGTCGTCCACGTTGATGCTGTCGCCCATGAGAAGCTCGTCCAGCGGGGCCAGCACGCCGCGCGCGGCCCGCTCGCTGACGAAGTCGACGTGGGAGAAGGCGATGACGTCGAGCGGATCGCCCGAGGCGGCCATCAGATCGAGCTTCTTATAGAAATCAGTCGTGGAGCCGGTCGTCACCAGCGGCACGGACTCGACGTCGATCGTCGGATTCGCCTGCTCGAAGTTCGCGATAATCTTCGCCAGCTTCTCTTGGTTCGCGCCATTGTCCCAATTGTAGTATTTGATGGTGACTTTCTCGCCGCTATTGTTCGTGCCTTCCGCGGCGTTCGTCTCTTTCGCGCCGCCGTTAATCGGCGTATTCGCGCCGGACTCCGTATTATCGGCGTTGCTGCCGCAGCCGGCAAGCGCCATCATTGCGATCGCGGAGGTTAATACAAGCTTCGTCCCTTTCATTCTCTGTTCCCCCTCAAGGATAGTTTACTCGGTTACATGGTTAATTGTAAGCGTTTTATTCAAACCACGGCGTGCACTCTCTTGCGTTCCTTGTGCAGTTCCTTGTGCAGTTCATTGTGCAATTCCTTGTGCAGTTCCTCGTCAGTGCCTTGCGTTGTTCCGCGACCTGATGCAGCCCAGCGCGATGCGCCGATTGTCTGCGTCCGCGACTTTCGTTACCCTTTGACCCCGCCGCCCGCAATGCCGTCGATGACTTGCCGCTGCAGCAGGATGAACAAGATGAGCAGCGGGATGATCGCCGATACCGCCGCCATCATGACGACCGCGTAGCTCGTCGAATAGATGTCGTTGAACGACTGCATGCCAAGCGTGATCGTGAACAGCTTCGGATCCATCAGGAAGATGAGCGGCCCTTGGTAATCGTTCCACGTCCACAGGAATTTGAGGATGCCGACGGTCGCGATGATCGGTTTGGCCATCGGAAGAACGATCTGCCAATAGATGCGGAAAATTCCGGCCCCGTCCATTTTGCCCGCCTCGATGTATTCTTGATGAATGCCCATCATGAACTGCCGCATCAGGAACGTCAGCGGAATCGTGAAGGCGCCCATTAGAATAAGCGAAGCGTGCGTGTCGTACAGGTGCAGCCACCGGATCATGATGAACCGCGGGACGAGCGTCGCCTCGTTCGGAATGAGGAAGAACGAGAGCAGCAGGATGAACGCCCCGTTCTTGAACGGGAAATTCAGCTTCGCGAACGAGAAGCCCGCCATCGAGGAGAAGAGCAGCGTCAGCAGCGTCTCGATGACCGCCAGCTTCAGCGAATTGAAGTAATGCAGGTTGAAGGGGACGTCGCCCATCCACACCGTTTTGAAGTTCTCGATGAAATTCCATTCGCGCGGAATCCACTGGATCGGGAAGGCCATAACATCCTTCTCGAACTTGGAAGCCGCCGAGACCATCCAGATTAGAGGGGAAATGAACAAGATCGAAAAGACGGCCATGATCGCCGTGACGATCGCTTTCCCCGTTGTCTTGCTTCGCATCGTGAATCGCCAACCTTCTCGTCTAAAATTGTTTCTTCTGCGCCTTCCATGTGACAGCCGTAACGACCGCGATGATCAGGAACAGCATCCATGACAGCGCCGACGCATACCCCATCCGGAAGTTCTGGAAGCCCTCTTCGAAAATGTAATACACGAGCACGTTCGTCGAATTGTTCGGTCCGCCTTCGGTCAGGAACGCGACGAGGTCGAACACCTTGAACGACGCGACGATCGCCGTAATGCTGAGGAAGAACGTCGTCGGTCCGAGCATCGGCAGCGTTATGCGGTAGAATCGCTGCAGCCACGACGCCCCGTCGATCTCGGCCGCTTCGTACAGATCCTCGGGAATCGTCGTCAGTCCAGCCAGGTAGATGACGATATTGTACCCGATGCCCTGCCAGACGGCGACGATGATGATCGCCCAGAGCGCGTAATCCGTGCTGCCCAGCCAGCGCGGCGGATCAGCGATCCCCAGGCTCATGAGCAGATTGTTCACCGGACCGCTCGACGGATGGAACAGCGCCGAGAATACCGTCGCCACCGCGACCGTCGTCGCGATGTACGGGATGAAGAACACGACCTTGAAGTAGTCCCGCAGGTACACCTTCGAGTGAATGAGCACCGCGAAGACGAAGCCGATGAACATGCTGACCGGCACGGTAATGACCGAATAGATCAGGTTGTTCTTCAGCGTGAGATAGAACGTCTTGTCGTGGAAGAGCGCGGCATAGTTGTCCAATCCGACGAAGCGGATCGCCTTTAGTCCCCCGACCAAATTCCATTCCGTGAAGCTCAAGTAGAGCGAAAAAAATAACGGGAACACGCCCAGCAGCACGATGCCCAGAAACTCCGGCGCCGCGAACGCAATGCCGATCGCCGCCTCCTTGCGCCTGTTCGTCCAGAACGGCCGCCTGCGCGCCGCGACTGCCCCCGTATCCCTTGAAACGGATGCCATGGCCACTCACCTCATCTTCTTTTGACCTCATTATAGGCAAACGGCAAAAACTCCCGTACGGACGATTTGTACGGGAGTGTGCACTATTTTTACTTGTTGGAAGTAGGGCAATGCTGTCAGGTTAAGGGAAAACGTCCGTCGAAGCCACCTTAGGTTGGCCTTCAAAACTCACTGAAGCTTTGTCCGCAAGGACAAAAGCGTGCCAACTCGAAGCAACACGCCGACTGCGAACAAACGTGCCAGCACGAAAAAGGGAGTCCAGAGGTAAACGTTTTCCGGATGGAAAACGACATCGGAAGCATATGCTCAGCCCTTTGGTTCCCCTCAGCGGAGGGCAATGCTGTCAGGTTAAGGATAACGACCGGTGAAGCCATAATGTCTTAGAATGGCCTTCAAGACCCACTGAAGCTTTGTCCGAAAGGACAAAAGCGTGCCCGCTCGAAGCAACCCGCCGACCGCGAACAATGGTGGCTGCACGAAGAGGGGTGTCCAGAGGGCGAAGCCCTTTGGTTCCCCTCAGCGGAGGGGGAAGGGGGAGGGAACAACAGGGGCGAGGGGGCAACCAAAAGCGGGGTCAAAGGGGCAGAGCCCCTTCTGCGTCTACTCGTCCTTGTATCGTAACCCAAGCCCGCCCATCGCGGACAGCGGGCCGGCATCCTTTAACCGTTCCTCTTTATTCGTCAGCACGTTCAATTCGATGACGGCGCCAATCGCAAGCAAATAACCGAAGACGAGCACGGTGGCGAGCATTAGGAATAGGGGCAGAGGCAGCACCTGCAGCACGCCCAGCGACAAGATGAATATGGCGAGAATCGCGGTCCAGACCCATCTGGCCTTCGCGCAGTCGCGGCCGTGTCTGCGGATAGCGGTCCGGAGCGTCTTGGCATCGCCTAGGCTTGCAATCGCGAGCTTCAGCGCTTCTTCTTCGTTGTACCCCATGGCCGCATAGTCTTCCAGCGCATCTTCCAAATGATGCCGGAGCTCGCTGCGCATCTCGAGCCGCTTAGGATTGCTTGGGTACGGGAACAGTGTGTCCAGGTAGTCGTCGATCTTCCGGTTAGACATGTCCGAGCACCTTCTTTACCGAGTTGATAAGCGAGAACCACTCGTTTTGGCGTTTCAGGAAATCTTCCCGCCCCGCCGGAGTGAGCGCGTAATAGCGGCGCTTGCGGCCTTCAACGACCTTCCACTCCGTAACGAGCATTCCCTCTTCTTCCAGCTTGTATAGCGCCGGGTACAGAGTACCTTCCTTGAACGATAACTCATGGTCGCTTCGCTCGTCGATCAGCTTGGCGATCTGATACCCATAGAGCGGACCTTCCTTGTACAGCAGCGACATGATGAGCATGGACGTGCTGCCTTTGATCATCTCCCGGTTGAAAAGCATGCCGTCACCTCCTTATTTAGAATTTCTAAGTATAATTATATACTTCGAAATTCTAAATACAAGAAAAAGTTTCCATCGGAACCCTGGTTCGGCTTACCTGATCCACACCCGCAGCGGTCCGATCGTCGTCCAGCCCGCCCGCAGCGCGGCGTCCAGCGTCTCGCCATGCTCGTAACCGACCAGCGGAAGTTCGGGGAACTGCGCTGAAGCCGCGCCGGCAATGGAAGGCCATAGGGTATTCCGGCCGAGATTCGCAGTCTCGAACACATTGGAAATCCCCACCGCGCCTTCGCTGACGTTCGCGATAAAGCCGAACACTTCGCCGTCTGCCTCACGCATGAATACCTTCACGTCCTGCCGTTGCAGCAGGGCCGGCTTCATCAGATGGGGCATCTCGCTGGCGGCAGCCCATTGCGCCAGCTCGTGTTCGGAGGCGACGATCGTCCATTGCGGCTCATCAGCAGTCGCATGGCGGGCAGACAGCGGCGGATTATGCGTTATCCACTGCGCCTCGAACAATAGCTTGAAGCCGAGCGGCGTCATGTCTAGGTTCGCGTAGCTGTCCTTAAGGCTGTTGACGTTGCGGCTGGCTAGCCATTGCTTTACGTCATCGGTCGTCGCGCCGCTCGTGGCCGTAATAAGATCCGGGTAAAATGGCGGCGCTGGCGCTACCGTCCCCCATAACTGCCCTTCTGCGGTATGGGCAACTCCATACAGCTCGCATACGGTGGCGCACCAGTCGATGTTATTTTGCACGGCCATATCGATTCGTGTCATGGATCTTTCCTCCTAATATGAAATTATCAGTTGACATTCCCCTTAGGGGAAGGCGCAAAGTAGAAGCAGACATCGGAATGCAATTTCTATGAAAGCGAGGTGTGACGTTGCTATCGATCGGCGAATTCTCGAAGCTGTGCGAGGTCTCGACCAAGACGCTTCGCTATTATGACGAAATCGGTCTGATCACGCCGGATGAGATTAACCAAGACAACGGGTATCGGTACTATGCCGTCGGGCAATTGAAGACGATGCTGATGATCAGCCGTCTCAAATCCTATCATTTCTCGCTCGACGAGATCAAAGCGATTATGGAGACGGAAGCGGATCAAGCCGAGGAGCGGCTAAGCGCAGCTCTCTATCGCAAACGGCGCGACATGCAGGAGCGGCTCGGCGCGCTAGAGCGCACGCTCCACCAAATGAACGAGGATCTGGCGAACTTGGAGCGCGGCATCCCGATCTTGGCACACCTCGACCGGATCGGCGTCCAGCTGGTCACGACTCCGGCCATGACGACCCTGTCCATCCGCCGAATGATCCGCAGCGAGGATTATGCGGCCGGATACGGCGCTTTCTTCGGCAGGCTCTATGAACGGATCGCAGCCGACAGGCTCACCCTCCGCGGCACGCCGATGACGATCTACCATAGCCCCGAGTTTGACCCCGCCGGCAACGATACCGAATTCGCAATCCCGATCGAGGAGTCCGTGAGCGGAACGCGCGTGCTACCGGGGGGATTAAGCGCCAGAGCCATCTTGAACGGGGCTTATCCGGAATTGCGCGGCGTGTACGCAAGGCTAAGAGAGTGGATCGAGCAGGAAGGCTACGTCGTCGCGGACGCGCCTTATGAGGTGTACCGGACAGACCCCGCGCAGGTGGAGGATCCGGAAGCCAGCGTCACCGAAGTTTATTTTCCGATCCGAAAAGGATAACCACCTTTGCAGCATTCAGGCTTCCTGCGCCATCCGGGGTGTGCTTACCGCTGCGCCTATCGCATCGTCTACGAACAGACTTAAGGGCTCGGGCGGCCCTCCAACGCTCGCTATCGTCTAACAAAGGAGGCACTCTGCCATGCAGCGAATCGACCAATTCGCTCCCGCTTGGCCAACCGCGGATCCGGCCGCTGCTGGTTTCGACGCACAGAAGTTAGCACAATTGGAGTCTGTCATAGCATCTGAGTTTGGGAATATGAACGCCATCGTGGTAGTGAGGAAAGGCAAACTCGCTTACGAACGGTATTGGCGCGGCGCCTCTCCCGAGCGGGCGCACCATGTGGCCTCCGTGACCAAAAGCATCTTGTCCGCGCTGATCGGCATCGCCATCGACCACGGCCATATTCGCGACGTCGACCAGAAGGTGCTCGATTTTTTCCCGGAGCGTCAGCCTGATCCCGCTAATCTATTGATTCGCGATATTACGATTCGCCACCTGCTCACGATGACCGCTCCCTATCCGTTCGAGGATTGGCGCGAGCCGCTAGATCAGCTGTGCATGCAGCCGGACTGGGCCGCATATACGCTGAATAAAGCGGGGCTGGGCGGCAAGCTCGGCGATTTCAAATATTCCACGTCGGGGGCGCACCTGCTGTCGGTCATCCTTACCCGGAGCACGGGCCGCAGCGCACGCGAATTCGCCAATGAACGCTTGTTCCGGCCGCTCGGCATGCGCGAAATTCCCGCCTATGGGATGACCGCCTACGGATTCGACGAGCTGTTCGGGCAGGCCGTGCGCGGCTGGGTCGAAGACCCGAACGGCCATTCGACCGGCGGATGGGGACTTACGCTCACGACTCGGGATATGGCGCGTTTCGGGCTGCTTTATTTGAACCGGGGACGGCGGGGCGAAGCGCCAATTCTCTCGCCGGCGTGGATCGACGCCTCCACGGCCATGAACGAGCATGGCTACGGCTATCTGTGGTGGGTACGCGAAGAGGACGGAGTGCGCGCCTACATGGCGCTCGGCGATGGCGGGAACGCGATTTGCTGCCTGCCGGATCAAGAGCTTGTCGTCGCGGCAACATCCGACTTCATGCCGCAGCCTCGGGATCGGTGGACGTTGATTAAAGATCATATTTTGCCGGCTGTGACGGACTGAGCGGGACTGCTGCAATTGCCAGCGACTTTTGGCGCGAACGGTGTATAATAGAATGATGATCAAGGGGAGCATCCCCGCGGAATTTCGTATGAGGTGAGTACACTTGAGCACATTCGATCACATCTATAAAGACATCGTAACCGATATTATGGCCAACGGGATTTGGGACAAGGACCAGAATGTCCGCGCCAAATGGGCAGATGGCACGCCCGCGTACACGAAGAGCGTCATCTCCAAACAAATCGTGCTCGACAACGCCGAGGTGCCGATTCTGACGACCAAGAAGGTCGCGTGGAAGACGGCCATTCACGAGCTGATCTGGTTCTATATCAAGCGCACCTCCGACGTCTCGTATCTGCGCGAGAACAAGGTGAAGATCTGGGAGGAATGGACGCGCGACGACGATACGATCGGGCGGGCCTACGGCTACCAACTGGGCAAAATGTTCCCCGAAGACGGCTCGCCGGACGGCAAACGCCCCTCCGACAAGACGACCAACCAGGTGGCGAAGCTGATCGACGGGCTGAAGAACAACCCGGCGTCGCGCCGCCATATTATCTCGCTGTACAACATCGACGACAATCACGACATGGCGCTCTATCCGTGCGTGTGGCACAATCAGTGGCTCGTCAAAGCGAACAAGCTGCACCTGATCGTCGGCATCCGCAGCAACGACGTCGGGCTCGGGCATCCGTTCAACGTGTTCCAATATTACGTGCTGCAGCGGATGATCGCGCAGGTGACCGGCTACGAGCTTGGCACGCTCACGTTCAACATCAACGACTGCCATATCTACGAACGCCATCTCGAGCCGCTCGCCAAACAGATCGAGCTTGAGCCGTTCGAAGCACCTACCTTGTGGATTAATCCTGAGGTGAAAGACTTCGACGATTTCACGATCGACGACTTCAAGCTGCTCGACTACAAGCATCACGAGAAGATTCCGATGGAAGTGGCCATATAATATCCCTCCCCCTTCCCCCTCCGCCGAGGGGAACCAAAGGGCTGCGCCCTCTGGACACCCTTTTTCGTGCTGACACGATTGTTCGCGGTTGGCGGGTGGTTTCGAGTTGGCACGCTTTTGTCCTTGCGGACAAAGCTTCAGTGGGTTTTGAAGTGATTCCGAGAGCATTTGTCCTCTGGATGTCCGTTAATGGATGCAAGTGACTGCGCGAAATGTAGGAATCAGCCAAAAGACGGCTCGCCCTGAACAGGCTTGCCGTCTTTTACATGCACTGCGTATTTGCTCCTAGTATAAGTCTCATCAGATTAATATGAGTGAAACAACCTTGTCTATTAAATGAAAGACAAGGCTGTTTCTTTCAAAGAAGAATTAATCCTCCGACGGCAAATCCTCCTTGAAATAAAGGCGATACCCCTCCGGTGCTTGCGCCTTCAGTTCATTGTATAACCGGCGGCGGAAATCCAGAAACCCTCTACGGAATGACTCGTAGGTCATCGGCACGCGTTGCCAACCTTCCATCGGTTCACCGGGTTCAAAGGGATCACGATCATGGGCACGGAAAACGGACAAATAGAGCATTTCCCCCTCGCGTTCGAAGAGATAAACCGCGCCGCCCTGTTCCCCCGTACACAATGAGTAGGTGGGTTCTCCTTCTTCTAGTCGTGTAAAGGCCGTAGTTAACCAATATAGCCAAACATCGATTTTCATTTGTTCGGGAGCGGAAGCATTCCCAATGATCCACAGTTTTCGGTCGCCAATACGGATTTCGAATTCCCCGGATATACTCACTGTATCGGTCTTCCGAAGCTTGGAAATGGGCAGCTTCTCGATTCGCGGCTCAATCTTTGCTTTCATTCTTCTCGTCATTTCCGAGCCGGAAAAAGTCCATAAATTACGGTACACGATCTGCATCGTTTGGCTCCTGTCCTTGTCTATGTCGGCGCACTAGTCCTCCGACGGCAAATCCTCCTTGAAATAATGGCGATACCCCTCCGGTGCTTGCTCCTTCAGCTCGTTATACAGATGGCGCCGGGAATCTGCTTAATAGTTCCTTTACTTCCGTTTCATTAGTGTAATAAAAACAATTATCCCCACAAATATCATCACAGAAAGAAACAAAGCACCTAACTTTACTATGAACTTTCTTTGTTCAGGATCGTGGCTTGATTGTTGATACGCTCCTATAATGAGAAATGGAATACCAATAAATCCAATGAAGGGTAACTTATCAACATACCCCAATTGTCGAGTAAATAAAGTGTATTCATTACTTAATCTCACTATCCCTGACATGATTGATGTCAAGCTAATAAAAACCATACCAATGACGAACTGAATTGGGTATCTCGATCTCCTGTAAATAAAGAAAGCTATTAATAATGAACCTAAACCGATCGATAGAATTAAATATAGTGGTAACGGTAAGTTCTCATAAAATGTAATAAACCTCAGTCATCTCCCTTCTAATCGAATAGATAGACTTTCGACGTATTTGCTACAGATGAGGGACCAAGTCCAATTACTACACAATAAGAAAACCACATGGAGTTGTTACACCCGCAAATGGTCTCATAAAATTTATGTTGATCTTCTTACGCCGGACAAATAAAACTGTTCCATTAAACGGATGAATCGTGCGTCAGTAATAATTGGGGTCTCTATGTCTGAATGTATGTCCAACGACTCAACTCCATGCAAAGTTACTAATGTATTACTTAGTAAATCCCCCCAAAAATGCAACAATCACCAATGTAACACCCACAATTAAGAAAACATATCCACTTACTTTGCAACGTCTAATATCAGAGCGCGAAGGATTTTTCTTTAAAGTATTCATAGCGGTAGTTCGGTACATAAATACTGGAAATAAAATAAATAAAAGACCCCACACAACTGGAATCAAACATGCCAATGCCGCTAGTAGCCTATCCTCCACTTACTTCACTCCTAGATGGTAATGCCAGTCCATGTACGTCATCGGGTAAGAAGGCTCAACCAGATTTATAGATACCAGGACTTTTTCATTCAATTCTCTTTTTCTTACGAAAGAAGAATTAATCCTCCGACGGCAAATCCTCCTTGAAATAAAGGCGATACCCCTCCGGTGCTTGCTCCTTCAGCTCGTTGTACAACCTGCGCCGGAAATCCAGATAGCCTCTGCGGAACGACTCGTATGTCATTGGCACGCGCTGCCAGTCTTCAATGGGCTCTAACGAATCACGATCATAGTCGCGGAATACGGACAAATAAAGCATTTCCCCTTCACGTTCGAAGAGATAGACCGCTCCGCCCTGCTCCCCTGTGCTCATCTTATAAGAAGTATGGCCAGCTTCAAGTCGCGTGAATAACCGATTTAGCGTGTAGAGCCAGTCATTGATCATCATTTCTTCGGGCGCAGAGGCATTTCCGATAATCCACATCTTCCGATCATTGACGTAAATCTCGAATTGGCCGCGAATTGGGATCGTATCGGTCATCCGAAGCGCGGAAATAGGTAAACGTACGACTCGAGGTTCGATCCTTTTATCGACTCGCTTGCTCATGTCTAGTATGGAGTAGGTCCATAAATCTCGATAAATGATACGCATAAGCAATCTCCTTTTTTCGGTGATCCTCGGGTGCAAATGATGCACGTGCAGCGCTACTCAACCCATGCTGCCTCGGCCTTTTCATACTAGCCTATATTCCAATTTCAGAATAGGGTTCAATAAAAAGAAAGACGGCTCGCCCCGAACAGGCTTGCCGTCTTTTACATTCGCCGCGTTTATTCCGCCAACGCCACCTCATCCAAATACAACGTCGCCTGCCCGGTTCCCCCGGCCGTCTCCAGCTTGATCCCGATCGCGTTCACCGCATCGCGGCCCGCGATAGCGGCAAGCGGGATGGTCAGCGTCGTAAAACCGTCCGCGCCGATAGCCTGCGACGTTCCGCTGTCGTACCATGTCCAATCCGACCCGACCTTGATGTACAGCCGCGCCTTGGCCGCGCCGCTGGACAGCTTCACCTTCGCGCTGATCGCGGAGACGCCGGACAAGTCAATCGGCTCGACTTTGGTCAGCTCGAAATCGCCGCTTAAGTCGAACGTCGAAGCGAGGGCGTGCGTCCCTTCCGCCGCCGCATCTGCGGTCGCGACCGGTGCCGTTGCATTCGCGTGGTTCTCGCTTGCCGCCCAGCCCTGCGTGCCGGACTCAAAACCGTAGAGCGTACCCACCGGCGCCGGCATACTGCCCGCTCCCGTACCGCCGTTCGGCACGCCGCCGGTGCCGTCGTTGATGACCCGAATATCGTCGAAGTAGAGAGAACCGCTCGTCATCGGCACCTCGTCCACCGCATTGACATAGATCGAGAAATCGCGCACATCCTTCAGGTTCGTCTTCGTGATGACCTTGCCCGCGTTTGCCGTGTCCCACGGCGCCGGCTTGAACGCGCTGAACGGCAGCGTCACCCAGCCCGCTTCGCTCGCTGCGAGCGACGGATAAGCCTCGAACGAGATCCCGCTCATGTTGATTTGGATGACGAGCTTCTGGTTTGAACCGTCTGGTTTCAAATAGAATTTCAGCTTGTTGAAACCAGACCAGTCGACGCCGCCGAGCGATTTGGTGATGCCCGCGTATTTGTTGCCGGCCAGCGTATAGTCGTATTTCATCGCGTAGCTGCCTTCGGCTTTGTTGGACGACGCCAGCGAGACGTTCGTCGCGTCGCCCCCGGCATACTTGAAGCTTGCGGCCAGCTGCGCGTCGCTGCCCGAGTACGATTCGAAATCGTCCACGAGCGCCGGGTCGCGCGGAGCCTCGACATACATGCTGTACAGCCGGATGTTGTCCACGAGAATCGCGGCGCTGCCGGACAAGCCGCTGCCGATCAGCGAGACGGCCAGACTTGTCGCCGCCGCGGATTTGGCCGCGTCGTTCACGTCGATGACCGGGTTGTAGTGCCAGTACGACTTGCCGCCGATCGTGACCTTCTCCAGGTCGGACAGCTTCTGCTGCGTCGAAGACATGCCGTACTTCGTATCCCAATCCGGCGGCAGCATCACGACGCCGCGCAGCGATGCCTCTTCGCTCTGCTGGTCCGTCACCGGCACGTAGACGTCCATCGCGACCCGCTTCACGTTGGCCAAGCCTACCGTCTGGACTGCCGTCGGAATTTCGAGCTTCAGTTCCTGCCACGTGTCCGCCGCGTCGAGACCGGTAACGTTCATTTCCAGTATGCCGTTGCCGTCCTCCGTCTTGTGCGAGAGGGTAAGACCGATGCCGTCATGAGTGCCGACGTTGGAGTACGTCCCGTTGTTTTGGATCGCCGCGATATCCGCCGCTTCGTTGAACGCGTAGGCGTGAAGCTGAATTTGCGGCACCTTCACGAACACGCTCGACTTCGACTCCAGCAGGACGGCCGATCCATTGTACGCTCTCACCGTAATCTCCGCCGACTTGCCGTTGAACGCGCCGCTCGGCGACCAATCTGCGGCATAATAACCGTCGCCATCCAGCGTCATCGGGATCTCCGGACCGTCCGAGCCAACCGAATAGACGACCTTCGTCGGCACCGCGTTCAGCACACGGGTGCGGATCGTCGCCGTATTCGTCGTGACCGTGCCATTCTGAACCGGAGATGCGATGTGCATGAACGGCTGTTCGGCCTTGGCCGCGACCGTCTGCGAGTAGATCGCATCGCCTTTGATATCCCCAGCGAACGCGGAATAGGCATCGTCGTAATAGGCTTTGAAATCCGGCAGCAGCTCATGATCGCCGAGATCCTTCGCGTTCTTGTACGGGACGAACAGATTGCCGTTCGTGCCGAAGTTCGCCCACGTCTGCATGTAGGCGATCCGCTTCGCGTCCGGGTCGGCCTTGATCGCGTTCAGCAGCCGGGTGAACCACGCCTTGTCGCCATTGCCGCTTATCTTCATGCCTTGCGGGCTGTAGCCGAATTCCGAGAACGTCGCGATCTTGCCCTTCTTGTCCGCCAGCTTCGAGATCATCGCCAGATCGCCGACCAGTCCGCTAACGAACGACTCGGACCCCGGCGCCGCCTGATTGTCGTATTGGTCCATGCCCAGGATGTCTACGTAATCGTCGCCCGGATAAGTCGTCAGATACGACGCTTCGCTTCCGCCGAACGAGCCGTTCGGGGAGTAGACGTACAAGAAGTTGTGCACGTCCTTCCGATCCCGGAGGTACTCGACCGTATAGCGGAAAATCTCGACATATTCGCTCGTGGACGTCGTCTTCGCGCCCCACCAGAACCAGCCGCCGTTCTGCTCGTGGAACGGACGGAACAGCACCGGGATCGGCTTGCCGCTGTCGTCTTTCAGCAAATGCGCGAAGGCCGCGATATGATCCAGGAACGCGTTGTACGCTTCGTTCTTCGCGCCGCCCGGCAGGATATTCGCCACCACGTTGCCCGCCGTATCGTTGAACATGCCCCCTGTGACGAAATTCGGCATATGCGCGCTAAGCGTCACAATGCCGCCCAGTTCATGCGCTTCCTTCATGGAGGCGGCCAAATTCTCGCGGCTCTTCGCCTCGTCGCCCGCCACGCCCGGCTTCTCCTTGCCCTCGAGGCTGAGCGTATCCCAACCGAAGACGGCCGGGAAGTCGCCGACGGCGTTCTTCACGTCCGACTGCGGGCCGGCAGCGCTGTCGACGAAGGACAGCCCTTCATCGGTCGTATGCTGATGGCCGAACAACACTTCCTTTCCACGCCGTTCGTTCAAATAAGCGAACAGCGATTTCGTCTCGGCCGTCGCCTCGTAGTCGACGAAATCGGTTCCTGTCGCCGGCGTCTCGCCGCCGGGATCACCCGTGCCGCCTCCGCCGTTCCCCGGATTATCCGAGCCGCTTCCTGATCCGCCTGTACCCGAGCCGCTGCCCGGGCTTCCGGAGTCCGTACTTCCGCCTGATCCGCCAGCTGCACCCCCGCCCGTCGACCCGACGGGCTTCGCCGCACCGCCTTCGATGGTGAACTTGCCTTGCGCGAGCGGCTTGCCGCCGAGCTGAACGTCCGTTGCCCCGATGTCCGCGGACCCGATCGTTCCCTTACTCTCAATCTTGGTACCGTTAGCGCCGCTTCCGATCTGCAAGTCGCCGATCGCGGCCTGCTCGCCTACGAGAAGCTCCATCGGTGCATTCGCGTCCACCCGGTCGGCCTTCGACTCGCCGGACAATTCGAGCTTCGCCGCGCTATCCAGCGCCACTCGGCTGATCTGAGTCTTGCCGTCCGCCAGCACGCGCACCTTGCCGTCCTTGCGATTCACCGCCACGTCGCCAAGCACGGCGTCCGTCAGCGTTACGGTATGTTCGCCGCCGCCCTGTATGAACGTCGTTCCCTTGACGATCACGCGATCGAGCGTTACGTTCCCGTTCCCGATGCCAGCGGTCAAATAAAGATTCCCGTTGATCGTCGTGTCCTTCAGGACGATATCTGCCTCGTTCACGACGACGTTGCCGTTGATCGTACCCGCGGTTACCGTGCCTGCACCGTGGTAATACCCCGTAACGAGCCGGTCGACGAATGCGATCGCCTCCGCTCGGGTGATCGGGGAGCCTGGCCGGAAGGTGCCGTCGCTATAGCCTTTGACGATGCCGGACAGCGCTGCTACCGCGTCTTTCGCATACGTATGAATGGTTGACGCGTCCGCAAATGGAATGTTAACGTTTCCATTTTGATTCAAGCCGAACAATCTCGCCAGCAGCGTAACTGCATCCTCGCGCGTAATTGGCTCAAGCGCTTTGGCGGTCCCATCCGGGAAACCGGTGTAATAGCCAGCTTGCTTGGCAATCGCCAGCTCGTTCGCATACCAAGCGTTCGGGTTAACATCCGCAAAGTTCGACGATGCTTCGATGCTTAGACCGAATACCCGGTTCAGAATCGTTATGTATTCCGCCCGCGTAATCGCCCTGTTCGGCATGAGCACGCCATCCTTGTCGCCGGTCAATACGCCATTGTCTACCCATCTGGCCAGACTGTTCTTCGCCCAGCCTGCAGCCTCTGAGTTCACCGCTGTTACCGCTGTTGCCACTGTTGCCGCCGGGCCTAGCTCGCCGCCTGCCGCGCCATATACCGGCATGCCGCTCGATAACGCGACCGCACCGCTCAAGGCAGCCGTCAACCACTTCCTCTTCCGCTTCATCGTTCGTTCCTCCCACAGTTGCTTATGATAGGCCAAACCTCTTCATGCATACGCCAATCGCATTTGACTACTGAACTTAAATTCGTTAGCCTAACAATTTGTTGTATGCGTTTACAAGTTAGTATAAACACTGAAAGAAGCATCCTCAATGTCTTGAATTGTCATTTATAGGCTTGAATTTAACTAATGCAGTTAAATCCGCTTTTATTTTTGTTATGTTTTGTTAGTCGATATATAAAAAAGCGTACGCTGCTATCCGGAGCTTCCCGCTGAGCATGCAACTTTGGCGATGCGTGCAGCGTTAGAGGAAGAAGAGAAACTAATTACTACCTTGGGGGATTGTTGTCAGGTTAAGGAAAAACGTCCGGTGAAGCGACCCACTTCCTATAGTTGACAGGCTTATGACTTCGGGCTGACTTCAAAACCCACTGAAGCTTTGTCCGCGAGGACAAAAGCGTGCCCAGCTCAAGCCAACCCGCCGACCGCGGACAAATGTGCCAGCACGAAGAAGGGCGTCCAGAGGGCGAAGTCTGAGCGTTTTCCAACGGAAAGCGCACTTCGGAAGCATATGCTTGGTTCCCCTCAGCGGAGGGGGAAGGGGGAGGGAGCAACAAAAGGTCAAAGGGGCGGGAGGAGGTGATAATATGACGCATCGCAAGAACGTCGCGCTGCTCGTCTGCGTCGCCGTCGTGATTGCCGCGCTTGTCGGCTATGTGCTGCTGCATACGTTTACGAGGGAGATAAGCGGAACGGTAGAAGGCTCGGTCGGCAAAGAAGTGCTCGAGTTTAATTGCTCAGACCAAATTCGCAAGTGGAACGGAGGATCTGGCGATGACATTGGGTACCTCTGCGAAGCTCATATTAGCGCGAATACGACTATCGAGGATTCAGAAGGCAACCCCATTACGTTAGCCGACATTGCGAATGGAGATCGCGTGCGAATCCTGCTGTCCAAACCCTATAACAAGCGAGATATCCATGCGGTAAAGGCGAGGAAAGTCATTGTGCTCCATAACTAAACTCCGAACCGTAAAACGGGAGTCCGGCCCAAGGCCGGACTCCCGTTTCTTCGTGACTGAATACGCCGTCCGGTGCTCCCCAATCCCATCAGTTCGCCGGCAGACGGAACACCAAGGCATCCGGCGCAGATGGCTTGTCGCTGCCCCCCGACGGCTCCACGGTCAAGACGATATGCCGCGCTTGGTCGAGGGAATGGCCGCGCACGTACAGATGCGCCCGGTCCGCCTCCTCGTGGCGAAGCACGCCGAGATTCTCCCGCCCTTGCTCGTTCTCCGCCCATGCCTGGACGTCCAGATCGTCGCTCGGCAGCAGGCCTTCAAGCAGCACGAGCACTTCGCTCGAAGCCCCGTTGAACCACACGTATCCATCGCCCAGCTCGTCGCCCGCGGCATGCACCCGAAAGCTCGCCGTCCGCGGATTGTTCACCAGCACCATCGCGCGGGGTTCGTGCTCGGCCACGTATTCGGCGCGACGCTCCTCCGGCTCGTGCGCCGTCCGGATGAGGCCTGCCAGACCGACGAACAGCACGACCGCCGCCGCTGCGACAGACAGAGTCTTGCTATGACTGCGCATCGCGCTCGCGATCCGTCTGCGGACCGCAGCACGGCGGACATGCCGTACCAGCCTCAGCCGGACGTTGTCGGATGGCATCGGCGAGGCAATCCGCTCACCTGCGCCGGCATTCGGACTCCCCTCTGCCGTCGCGCCTTCATCCAGCAGCTCCGCCCACTCGTCCGCCAGCGCGCGGCAAGCGGCGCATAACGCCATATGCCGGCGCATAGCCAGCGCCTCGGCAGCCGGCTTCCGATTCGTCAACAGGTCGACGATGTCTTCTTCCGCGTATCGCCGTCCGCATCGTTGTACTCGTTCGTCGCTTGCGCTCATCTTCTCGCCTCCTTCGCCGACGCGTTCTCGTTCGTTCCCCCGCGCTTCTCCAGCTGTCTGCGCAGATGGTTCAGCCCGTATCTCACCCAGGATTTGACGGTGCCCAGCGGCACGTTCCACTGCGCGGACATCTCCCGCTGCGTTCTCGCGCCGAAGTAACTGCCGACGACCGCCGTCCGTTGATTGTCCGGCAGCGCCCGCAGCGCCTCCAGCAGCTCTTCCTTCTGCAGCCGCGTCAACACGGCTTCCTCCGTCGGCTCGGCCTCCGCGGCTCTCTCCAGCTCCTCGGCCTCCGCCTGAACGAGCCGCTGTCTGCGCCGCATCCGGTCCAGGCTCCGGCTCCGGGCCATGACGGCCAGCCATGCGGCGATCGATCCCCGTGACGGGTCATAGGCACGGCCCCGCCGCAGCACTTCCAGGAAAACGTCGTGGCAGACGTCCTCGGCCTCCATCCGGTCGCCCGTCACGCGCAGCGCGATCTTCATCACGAGCGGGGCGAACCGTTCGTAGAACGTCTCGAACGCGCAAGTCGAGCCGTCGCACATGGCCAGCAGCACCTCGCGCATGTCATCGGTTGGATGGTCCATGTTCCTTTCACTACCTCCCGGGTCAATGTCCGAATCCAGTTTCTCTTTTCCGTTGTACCAAAAAACGCGGCGGGAGAAAATATTTTTTTTCGCGGCGTAAATCCGCCGGCCGATCTCGCGCGTACCCCCAATGAATGCCATGCGGCGAACATGACTTGAGGAGGGATTCGCATGCGGTATGCATGCAGCAAGCCAATGATGTCAAGATTTCTGGTTGTTCTACTATGCCTGGGGGCCGCTCTGGCGTGCGCCTTGCCGCAGCAGGCGCACGCCGCGGGGACGGTAGAGCTGTATACGCCTTATCTCCAGCTGTCTGCCCCGCCGGGCGACGCGATCAGCTATTCGATCGAGGCTATCAACCGCGGCGAGACGACGGCCGTCGTCGACGTCGCGTTCGACGCCCAAGGCAACAAGTGGGACTACGAGCTGACCGCAGGCGGCCGCGCGGTCGACCGTCTCGCCGTCAAGGGCGGCGAATCGCAGACGCTGAACCTGATGCTTCACGTGCCGCTGGAGATTAACAAGGGCGTCTACCGGTTCGAAGTGAAAGCAGGCGGCGGCACGCTCCCGCTTGCCGTCGTCGTCTCCGAGCAGGGCACGTTCCGCACGGAGCTTACGACCGAGCAGCCGAACATGCAGGGTCACAGCGATTCGACGTTCTCCTACAGCGCGACGCTGCGTAACCGGACGGCCGAGAAGCAGACGTACGCGCTGAACGCGCAGGCAGAGCCGGGCTGGGACGTCACGTTCACCGACGGCGGCACGAGCGTGACTTCGGTCGAGGTCGACGCCGGCGGCGAGAAATCGATCAGCATCGGCGTCAAGCCGCCGGAGACGGTCAAGGCCGGCACGTACAAAATCCCGGTCGCGGCCACGAACAACGAAAGCTCCGCCGAAACGGTGTTCGAGGCGGTCGTCACCGGCTCGTACGCCTTGTCGCTCAGCACCCCGAACGACTTGCTGAGCACCGACGTCACGGCCGGATCGGAGCGCAAGCTGGACCTGACACTCGATAACACCGGCTCCGCGGAATTGAAGAACGTCAGCTTATCCGCCCAGTCGCCGACCGGCTGGGAGGTCACGTTCGCCCCGTCCACGGTCGAATCCATTAAGCCGGGCGAGACGGCGCGCGTGCAGGCGACGATTAAAGCGGACAAAAAAGCGCTCGCCGGGGATTACGTCGTGAACGTCACCGCGTCCGCGCCCGAGAAATCCGCAAGCGCCCAATTCCGCGTCGCGGTCGAAACGTCCGTGCTGTGGGGCTGGATCGGCATTCTGATCATCGTCCTGGTCGCGGCGGGCATCTACTACTTGTTCCGGAAATACGGGAGGCGGTAAGCATGGAAGCATCGCCATGGACGGCTCCTGACGCGACGGGGCCGATTATCGAGCTGAAGGGACTGAAAAAGCGGTACGGCGAGCAAATGGCCGTAAGCGGGCTTAACCTCTCCGTCGCCAAAGGCGAGATCTTCGGCTTGCTCGGCCCGAACGGAGCGGGCAAAACGACGACCATTCTCATGATGCTCGGATTAACCGAGCCGACGGAAGGCAGCGTGCGCGTATGCGGCCTCGACCCGGCGCGCAGCCCGCTTACCGTCAAGCGCCGCGTCGGCTACATGCCGGACGACGTCGGCTTCTACGAAGACCGCACGGCGCTGGATAATTTGCTGTACACGGCCCGGCTGAACCGGATTCCGCTCGAGCAGGCTCGCCAGCTCGCCGACCGCCTGCTCGAGCGGGTCGGACTCGCGGAAGCCAAGCACAAAAAGGTCGGCGCGTTCTCCCGCGGCATGCGGCAGCGCCTCGGCATCGCCGACGTGCTGATCAAGCAGCCGGACATCGTCATCCTCGACGAACCGACGCTCGGGATCGACCCCGAAGGCGTGCGGGAGCTGCTGCGCCTTATCCGCGAACTTAGCCGTCAGGATGGGCTGACCGTGCTGCTGTCCTCGCATCATTTGCACCAAGTGCAGCAAATTTGCGACCGCGTCGGCCTGTTCGTCCGCGGCGAGCTGATCGCCCAAGGCGATGTGCCTTCGCTGGCCCGCCAGCTCGATCAGGACGGCGCCGTGACGGTGGAGCTTGCGGTCGGCGGTTGGAACGCCCGCTTGGCCAAGACGCTGGCTTCGCTGCCCGGCGTGAAGGAAGTTCGCGCGTCGGAGGCGGCCGGGACGAGCGAGGAGACGGAGCCCGCGGATGCCACTCACCTCGCCGCGGCTTCCGACGAAGAGAAAGCCGGGACGACGTTCGTCCTCTTGGCGTGCGACCGGGACGTCGCCTCGGAGGCCGCGGCCACGGTCGTCCAGGGTGGCGGACGGCTGCTCGCTTTGAAACGCAAGCAATACGGCCTCGACGATATTTATCACCGCTATTTTGAAGGAGGGGCTCGCGCATGAAGGAAACGGCAATCGGCGCCGCGCGGCGGAGCTCGTGGATGGCTGGTCTGCGGCGCGGGGACGGCAGAGAAGCGTCGCTGTCGGCGGCCGCGGGAACGCCTTCCCCATTCTGGGTCATCGTGCAGAAGGAGTTCGGCGATCATATGCGCAGCTGGCGGTTCGGCATCTTGATCGGCATCATCGCGCTGGCCTGCATCGGCTCGATCTATGCGGCGGTTACCGCGCTGCAATCCGGCGTCGAAGCACAAGCGACCGACACGGAATTCCTGTTCCTCCAGATGTTCACCGCCTCCGACGGCAGCTTGCCGACGTTCGCGACCTTCGTCACGTTCCTCGGGCCGCTCATCGGCATTGCGCTCGGCTTCGACGCGGTGAACGCCGAACGGAACAAAGGCACGCTCGGCCGCCTGCTCTCGCAGCCCGTCTACCGGGACGACTTCATCCTGGCGAAATTCACGGCCTCGCTGCTGCTTATCGCGGTCGTGCTGTATGCGCTCGGCTTCCTGGTCATGGGTCTCGGGCTGCTTACCATCGGCTACCCGCCGACGCCGGAAGAGTTCATCCGCGTCGTGCTGTTTCTGTTCGTGGCCGTCGTCTACGTCGGCTTCTGGTTGAACCTGTCCCTCCTGTTCTCGATCCGGTTCCGCCAGGCCGCGACCTCCGCGCTGTCGGGCATCGCGCTGTGGCTGTTCTTCTCGATCTTCTACGGCATGATCGTCGGCTTGATCGAGAAGGCGACGGCGCCTGCGGAGACGTCGGCGCTCTCGATCCTCGTCCGCCATGCCGAGCAAATGCTGCTGCTGAACCGGATATCGCCGTCTTTCCTGTTCACGGAACTGACGACGACGCTGCTGACGCCGGGCGTGCGTTCCTTGGGTCCGCTTACGACGGCACAGGTCGTCGGGGCGATCGCAAGCCCGCTCCCGCTCGGGCAGAGCCTCCTGCTCTGCTGGCCGCAGCTGGTCGGCCTGCTCGCCGCGACGATGATCTGCTTCGGCATCTCCTACGCGCTGTTCATGCGCCAAGAGATCCGCTCGCGCGCATGATGCGCGTACGTCAAACAAGGCTGCCGTCGCCGGCAGCCTTGTCGTT
The DNA here is from genome assembly GCF_042431225.1 of Paenibacillus aurantiacus. Taxonomy (NCBI): domain Bacteria; kingdom Bacillati; phylum Bacillota; class Bacilli; order Caryophanales; family Paenibacillaceae; genus Paenibacillus; species Paenibacillus aurantiacus. Next base: position 76,209 of record NZ_JBHMDO010000021.1, read on the forward strand.
CTCTATGTCGCGAATTCGGTTGCGGGTCCACCGGTTCCGCTACGCGCCAACCGCCTGGGCTTGGATGTAATCCACGACGTCGTCCAGCGACGCGAAACGCCCGACGCTGAGCAGATCCTCCGGAAATTCGATGTCGAAGGCGTCTTCCACCCCGACGAGAAACTGCAGGAACGTGAACGAATTCAGCTCCCGGTTGACGAAAATGATCGTGTGGCCCGTCTCGTAATCGACTTCCTGCTTCAGCACTTCGTTGATGATGGCCACCAGTTCCGACTTAATTTGGTCGGTCGACATAAACTACCCCTCTCACGATTCAATAGTAGACTGCCAAGTAGAATTAGACATCACTCCTTCAGAAACCACGGGCGGCTCGCTGCTAATTTGAAGTTATTTTGCATCTTTCTGTAAATTATCCTTCACGTTTTACAATAGGAGAAAAACCGGCATTTGAAAAGAGGCGATTTTCGAATCGCCTGCAGCGAAAGCGCAACAAGGCGCCGCAGGCCTTCAAGCCTGCGGCGCCTTCTTTGCCATCATGATTCGGCTGCCTTGAACGAAACGAGCACGGCCTCGAACTCTTCCTCCGTTACTTCAGGAAAAGGACATAGATGGATCCTTATTCTGGAGCACTTAAATAGAATAGAGACCAACGAGAGAGGGTATTGTCCGCCGAGATAGTAGATGTCTGCTGCAACGCGGATCGATGCAGCGTTCGATGCCGTTGTCTTGGCCGTGAAATTCAATGAAACTTGGCCATGTCACAATGAACCGCTCCATGCTCCGTTTAACTAACCGCTGCCGCCTGTCGCAGCCCTGGCTTTATCCACCGCCGCTTGCCCCTGTTTCTCGATTTCCTGCAAGGCGTCGTCGATCGGCAGCTCGCCCTTGATCACTTTCTCCGTGATCGCTTGTCCCACTTCCTTGAAAGCATTGACGATGTCATAATGCACGGCATCATACGGATTGACGTTGGTCGTCGCCGGACGCAGCATCGAAAATACCTTCGTGTCATGCCCTTCCATGACGATGTTTAATTCGCTCGTAGCCGGAATGCCGACTCCGCTATTGCTCATGTTCCGCTTGACGTTGTCCACGTCGCTCGCGGCAAATTCGAGAAACTCCCAAGCTTCTTCGGGGTATGCGCTTTTGGCGGAGATGCCGAAAATTTCGTTGAGCGAGAAGAAGTCCGACTGTTCGGGTATCAATGGATTGACCGGCGGCGTTACCACGTCCCAGTCGATGGGCTGCAGTTTGTAGTGCTTGTAAGCCGCCTCCATGTTAAGCCCGGCGTCCTGGTAATAAATCTGCATGGCTGCATGTCCCGTTAACAGCGGATCCGCTGTCAGTTGAGCGTCCTCGTCTTCCGCCTCGTTCTTAATGGCTCCCGAACGGAACGCTTCGACCGTCGTCTTATAGATGTCTCTCCACTGCGGCGTATCGATCGCGATTTTCAATGTCGCGGGGTTAATAAAGCATAGACCTTCCGTCTGTCCGTATCTCAAAAAGGTGGCGAATTCGATCTCGCGATAATAGTTCGTCACGAAACCATACATTCGCTCGCCATTGCCATTCGTCTTTGGAAAACGCTGCGCCAATTCGAGCAAGTCGCGCCAGCTCATCTGGTTTTTGGGGAGTGGGACGCCATATTGCTTGAACAAGCCTTTGTTATAATAAATGCCTTGACTGGAGTAATAAGGCGACAGCGCATGCAGCTGGCCGTCGTCATTGCGCAGCAAGTCGGTCATAATGGGCGAAAGCTTGTCCAGGTTGCCGGAATCGTCCTCGTCCGCGAACTTCTGCAAATTCAACAACGCGCCCTGCTTCAGTTGTTCTTGAAATTGCGCGGTCGTATCCATGAACACGATATCCGGCATGACGCGTGTGTTCGCCGAAGGCGTAACATCAATAGTTTCCACGCGTATCTTGATGCCGGGGTGTTTTTTTTCGAATTCATACCCGTACTTCTGGTAAAATCCGTTCTCGTCCGGATAATTAACGGTAATCTCTACGGGTTTGCCTGCTTCGGAGCTGAAGCAGCCGCCGATCAAAGGCGCGATCAAAGTGAAGGGAAGCAGCAGTTTTAGCGCTCGCATCGTGGTTAGAAACCTCCAAAAAAGGGCGGGAAGTTCCCGCCCTTGTTATTCGCGTTTATTTGCTTCTTACCAAGTAGCCGGCGTGGCGTAAGATTGCGCGCTTTGCGTGCCGTCCTTGTAGTACGTGCGGGATGCCGACGTAAGTTTAGCAGTGACCTTGCTGCTGTAGGTCGAATCTTTCGTATACCAGGCGGCTTCCGCGCCTTTGGTCGTGGAAGTCGCCGTACCGGATTCTTTTTGCACGCCGGCTACGGAGAAGACCCCGGATACGTTGATCGACTTAAAGTTGGAGTTGTTGGATAGCGCATAGGCTTTGCCTACGATGTAACTCGAGCTTTGTTGACTAGTCCCGATGAAGGCAACTACCTCCGCGCTTGGGTCTGCAACCTCGGCTGCCGAGACCGGAATTGCTGCCGTCAAGGCCACTGCCGCAAGAATGGAGACCAACATCGATTTTTTTGCCGCTTTTTTCATACTTGAACCCTCCAATAAAATATAAGTTAGATCCCTCGATTCCCTACTGCAGTTAGGAAACGCTCAGGCACCCGGACGTCGGACAAGCGATCAGCCGATTCTCCAGGCGATATATGTAGACAGGGAATATCCCCGGTTCCACCGCGATCTCATTCTTCTTGGGCGATGACCGTTTCGGCGTTCGCCTGCAATTCGGTCAGCGCCACCTTTAGCTCCTTCTTCTTGCCCGCTACTTCTTGAAGCGTGGCGTCCAGCATGCTGATGAGTTTGGGAGACAAATTGAACTCGTACGGCCGTCCCGCGTCCAGTTTGCGGAACGCCGCATTCTGCTCGTCATTGCGGCCCTGCAGCGTCGAAAAGCCGTAGACGAAACTGTCTCCCCATCGCGCCGCCTTCTCGGAGCTGAGGAATTGAAGGAGTTCCCACGCCATGTCCGCATGCTGACTCGAGCCAGCCAACGCATAGAAGCCGTCGATGGCGAATTGCCGGGTGACGTTATCGCCAGCCGTCCCAACGGGCGCCGTCACGAAGGACCACTCGAAAGATGCAGGATTACTGCGGATGGCAGAAAATTCGTCGATGGAAGCATAAACCATGGCCCGCTCTCCCTTGAGGAATGCCTCGATCGTCGGACTGTTCTCGAACGTTAAGCTCCCGGATTGCATGGCGGCAATCACGTTCTCCCATACGGGCAACCATGACTCCGAATTGAACGTCGCCTTTTTGCCTGTATCGTCAACCATCGCCAGTCCTTTGCCCCAACCGATCTCTTGAATCAATGCCGATGGCTGATACGCGAGTTGAAGCCCTTTTAGGTTCGGCTGATCGGGCGAAGAGAATCGGCTGGCGATAGTCAATATCTCCTCCCAGCTTTGTTGATCGGCGGGAGGCGTGACGCCAAATTGCTTGAATAGGTCCCGATTGACCAACAGCGCTTTGGCATAGTAATTGACAGGGATTCCGTAAAGCTTCCCATCGCCGTAATTACGAGCCAACTCGATTGCTTGAGGGACGTAGGCGGACAAATCAAAATGATCCCGTTTAATCAGGTCGTCCAGTTCCTTGATCCGCCCGCTATTAATAAACGCCTCGGCCTGATAACGAGGGACGTATATTACGTCAAGATCCTTGTTTTGCGCGAGCCAATCTTCGGCTGTCATTCTCCCTTTGATCACTTCTCCGTAGGATACGATTTGATAGCGCAGATTAGGAAACTCGCGTTCCAGCAGGTCGGTATAGCGATTATTGAACATTTGCTCGGAGTAATATCCGATTTGCAAAACCTCGCTGCTGCTCATATCTAGTAGCGAAACGTTATCGTCACTGCAAGAAACTAGCGTAACGGATAGGATAACTAAACAAACCATCTTCCAGAGCGACTTCAATTCTGCACCTCATATTTTGATATTTTGGAAATCTCTTACTGACAGGGAACATATTACACTATTATTACAAAAATATTAAATGGGTCTTTGTACCTATTTCCTAAAAGTTCCATTTTTCAACCATCTTTCCTCTCCATATAAAAAAGCAGGAACAATTACCCCTTAAATATGATTCGAATCACATTCGAAACATATTTTTCCCGAATTGTCTATCCTCGCCGATAGCCAACCTCGTTCGTTGTCTGATACATCGAATTTTATCGAACCAAAAAAAAAGCGTCACGGGTCTTGGCCCCCGTGACGCGATGATCAACATTCCATTACTTCAAGAAATCCCCCGTCCACACGCCGTCCACTAGCGTACCGTTCGCGCCGGTCAGCGTGAGATCATAGCTCTGGTCAAACGACGAGATGACATGCGTGTCGCGGTGCAGCGCGCCGTCGATCTTGAATTCCGCCGTCAGCGTGATCGACGCGATCGCGCGCGTGTCGGTCTTCTCGATGGTGACCGCCGCGGGACCCGCCGTCCGGCCGGTCTCCTTCAGGAAGTCGCCCGTCCAGACGCCGCCGGTCAGCGCGCCGTTACGCGCGTTAAGCGTCAACGCGACCGACTGGTCGAATGCGCCGATGAGCGCATCGTCGCGGTGCGGCGCGTTCTCGACCGTAAATTCCGCTTTGATCGTCAGATCGGTAATCGCGCGGCTGTCCGTCTTCGCGATTTTGATTCGCGGCGTCGTGCCGCCCCCGCCGCCCCCGCCGCTGCCGCCTACCGTCACGATCAGATCGTCGAGCACGAAGTCTCCCGCGCCGCCGTTCGCCTTCTGGATGCCGATCCACGTATTGCCGCCGGCCGATCCGGTAATCGCCTGCGTGTACGTCGTCGGTACCGTCGCTGCGGCGAACGGAATCGTCGAGATGACGGCCGTTCCCTCGCCCACGACGAACGCATAGGCGCCAGCCGTCTGATTCTCATACTGGAAGCTGACCGTATAATTCGTCCCCGGCGCGAAACGCAGCGTCTGCGGAATCGTCTGCAGCAGCAGCCCTTGCGCTTCCGAGTGCGCCTTCACCGACCAATTGCCGGCGATGACGTCGTCGATCGCTTTGCCGTTCCAGCCCTTCTGCGTATACGGCGCGTGCAGCTCGGACAGATGGGTGCGCGGATCGTTCACGCCGCCCGCCGGGCCTTTAACGAACGGATACAGTCCGCTTGGCACGTCCTCGAAATTTTGAACGAAATACGCGTTGTTGGGGTTCGGCGTGCGCCTCGCGGTTCCGATCCGAACGTCGTCGAATGTCACCGCCGCGCTGCCGCCGTCGGTCCGAAGCGCGATGACCGCCGCATTCGAGCCGCTCGGCACGTCGAACGTCACGTACATCCGCTGCATTGTCGTGTCGCGCTTGGCATCCGCAGAGATGTAGTTGCTCCACAGCGAACTGTCCGCGTAGCTGCTGGCGGTCGTCCCGCCGCTCGTCGCCTCGAGGTACGCCTTGCGCCCGCTTGCCGTGGATACGTAGACCGACGCGTAATAGGTGCCCGGCGCCAGCCCCGTTACATTCTGGCTGACCGTCGTCGCGCCAGTGGCCGTGCCGATCTTCAGCTCGTAATCGCCGCGCGCATTACGGACGACTGACGCCCCCGTACCCGTTACCGTCCAAGTATTCGTCAGACTGCCTTGGTTAAAGCCGGGATCCTTCAGCTTGCTGCCTTCGCCGTAGTTTACGGTTGGCACCGCGCCGGAAGCGGACTTCGTCACGACGTAAGCGGTATTCGCGGCCGCGTTGATCGTAATGGTCCCGCCGCTAACCGGAAGATCGCCGACCAGCACGCGGCCTTGATCGCTCAGGCGATACAGCTTCACGGCGTTTAAGCCCGACCAGCTTGCCGGAAGCGTCCATGTCGTGCTGCCGCCGCTCCCGTTCCAATGGTACAGCTTATCCTCCGTGACCGGACTCCACGGCAGCAAATAGTTGTTGCCTTCCAGCACTTTCACCCCGTTCTTCGTGATGACCCGCGTACCGGCAGCGTCGCTGACGTTCACGCCTTGCTCGAGCTGGATCGCGTTCGACGACCACTTCAGAATCGGGAAATGCTGCAGGTACTTCGTCGGAAGATTCGTCCCGAACGTCATCTTGATCGTATCATCGAAGCCGGTGCGGCCCTGCCAGCCTTCGTAGTCGTCCATCTCCGTGCCGCCGAGCAGCGGATGGCGCGCGATCCACGTGTCCTTCTGATGGTTGCGGATGAAGCGAGAGATTTGGCTGCTGTAGCCTTTGATATCCTGGCCGCCGTAATTGTAGTCGACCGCCCAATGGTTCCAGACGGCGTTGTATTCGTGATCGTCCGGGAACTCCGTCGCGAGCGTCCACCCTTGGCCGTTGATTTCGCTGGCGATTTTGCGCGCGTCCCAGCCTTTCGTATACCAGACGTCGAGGTAGATAAAATCCAGGTTCGGCGCCTGCGCCTTCAGCGATTGCAGGCGCGCGAGGCGGTTGCCCGACGTCGCGTCGTACCGCTTGTTGTTGTAATATGAAGCATCCAGCCAATCCCACCCCGGCGAAGCCGGATTGACGAGCAGCTCGTTGAACGCCTTCGCCTCCGGGTACGATTCTGTCGCGTTGATGTGCACGCCGAAAGCCGCATTGTAAGCGTGGCCGCTATTCACGAGCGCGTTCAGATCGGCCGCGCCGCCTTGGCGCTTGCCGATGTCGCCGTAATCCGGATGCCCGGAGTCGTGCCCTTCCGAGCCATAGCCCTTCAGCAGGACGAACTGGCCGAGACCGTCGGTCGCCAGGTTCATCCGTTTCGTCTCGTCGAGCGTCTTCGTGAAAGGATTCGTCGCCTGGCTGCCGAAATTCATCGGCACCCGCTGAACGACCCAGTTCTTCACGTTGTCGGCCCCTTGGGGATTGTTCATGATCGAACGGAACGCCACCGCGCCATCCTGCCAATCGACGACCGAATCCCCGTTAGCGTCGGCTGTAATCGCGACCTTCGCCTGCGGCAGCTCGGGATCCGGCACGCTCATGCCGCTCGCGCGATAAATCCACTCCCCGCTCCACAGCCCGGTTCGATAGAAACCGGCGCGCGAGACGGTCTGCTTCTTCACGCGTCCCGCCTCCGAGCTCTCCGATACCGCGTTCGTCCACAGTCCGCCGGCCAGCTGATTCGTGTTGACGAAGGCGTACAGATAGTTCTGCGCGCTCGCATTCGTCGCAGGCGTGCCGGTTACGCTCGCGAACGTGTCGCCCGATCCGGCGACGGCGGTGTTCATGACGCTCCCCGCGAAAGCAGCCCCGGTCTGCGTGCTGCGGACCGACAGCAGGCTATGATTCGGAATTTCGAACGTATTCACTTTGGTCGCGCCGCTCTCCGCTATGCCCGTTACCTTGAATTCGAGCGTGCTGCCGACGACCTTCAAAGCCGCGTTGACCGTCACGCCGATCGAAGCGATGTTCATCGCATATTGCGCCGTCGCGCCGTCCGGCTTGGAGAACGTCACAGCCGGCGTATAGGTTGTGCCGTTGATCTTCACCTGCGTCAGCGTCTCGTCTTGGCCGTACAGCTTCGCGCCCGAACCCGCCATCGTATACTCGATGACGCGCGGGAACTGGTCGTCGACCGCGACCGTCAGCTGCGAGGACGCTATCGACAAGCTGGCGGCATGCGCCGCGGGGACGGTCCCCCACCCGCCGTCGGAAGGAATGGCCGAAGCAAGCAGCATGGACCAAAGCAGCACGACAAGCAATGCCGTGCGGGAATGGGAATGTAGGGCGCCGCGTAAAAACATATAAACTCCAACTCCTTTTCGCTTGCGGAATGAATAACAAAAGACGCCTTAACAAGCGGAATATCCACGTTTTGGCGTCTTCGGCGCATCTTGCGGTGTTTGCTCCGTTCATGCGTTTACGTCTGCTGAAAGCTCACGCAGTGTTCGTCCCGGTAAGCGCTCGGGCTAACGCCGGTGACTTTCTTGAACAATCGGCTGAAGTGCTCCGGGTTCAAGTACCCCACCCGCTCGGACGCGTCGGCGATCTTGACGCCTTGCACCAGCAGCCGCTTCGCTTCCCCGATCCGCAGGTTCGTCAAGTAGGGGACGAAATTGCAGCCGACCTCCTTGGCGAACTGCTTGCTCAGGTAGCTCTCGCTCACGCCCGCCATCCGGCTGACGAGCGCCTGATTGACATCTTCTCGGAAATGTTCGTCCAAGATCCGCTTCGCCATCGCCACCGGCGGGCTATACCGCCTCCCCATCTCCGGCTGGCCGCCGTGCAGCATGCCGCGGATTTGGAGAAGCAGCTCGCGAACCGCCTGCAGCGCGCCATCCAGCGTGTCGTGGCGATGGACCGCTTCCTCCGGATGCCGCCCCCCGCCTTGCAGCGCTTCCCATCGCAAGCCTCGCTTATAGAGCAGCGAGCTGGATTCCCACAACAGATCGGTCATCCACTGACGGAGCTCCTCCCGCGTCCACGCCGCCATCGCGGCGCGGTGCTTCGCGACTTCCTCCCAGGCGCTTCGCAGCTCGGCATCGTCCGGCTTCTCCAACGCCGCGGCAATCATGCCCCGCAGCCTGGCAAGCGCTGAACGATCGGCCTGCCCGAACTCGGTCAATCGGCTGCCGTGCGTCTCATAGTAGTACATAGAGCCGAAGCCGTGGAAGTAAGATAGGGCCGCGAGCGACTTGGCTTCCCCGAACAGCGCCCGCCACTGGCCTCCGTCTTGCGCGGTGCGGCTGATGCCGATGGAGACGGAGGCGTTCATATATTGACGCAGCCGCGTCTGGGCGGTCGAGAGCACGGCCGCCAGCTTCGCGTGAATGGCCGAAGCGCTCCGATCCTCGGGGAAGGAAGCCAGCACCGCCCACCAGCCCGGCTCGACTTCGCATAGCTCGTGCGGAATCTCGGCCGCCGCGAAGAGCGAGCTCACCGTCTGGCGCAGGAAGCCGAGCCGCTCGTCGTCGCACGCCTCCCCAGGCAGCTGGATGACGGCCGCCTTGACGTTCACGGTCCAAGGGAGCAGGAATTGGGCACTGCCGCAAGCACCATCCGCATCCCCGGCCTCCGACCCGGCGACAGCTTCGGTCGAGAGACGTTCTTTGCCGGCTTCCGCGGACGTTGCGGAAGCCGGCGCCGCGTCGTCGCTAGAGGAGAAGAGGCCAGCGAGCGCGCCGGCAGGCGGATCCCCTGTCGCCGAAGCTCGCGTTTGCGCTTCCGGCGCAAGCAGCGAACGCAGCCGCTCCTCCCTCTCCCGTCGGTCCATGATCGTTGCGGCGGACGGCGCCGGTTCGGCAGCCGCCTGCCGGTTCCGGGCACTCGCCAGGTGGTCCTTGACCTTGTTCAATACCGATCCGATATGCGTCTCATCCATATCCGCCTTCACGATATAATCGAGCGCGCCGAGCAAGAAAGCCTCCCGGACGTACGCATATTCGCTGTACGCGCTCAGGACGACCGCGGCAGGTCGGGAGGGAAGGCCGTCCGCGGCTTTGATCGCTTGCAGCAGGCGAATGCCGTTCATGCGCGGCATGTTGATATCGAGGAGCAGCAGGTCGATCGGCTCCGTCTTACGCAGCTTCGCGAGCGCCTCTTCGCCGTCGGATGCTTCGTCCGCAATGCGGAAGCCGAGCCCCTCCCAGTCGATCATCCGGTGGAGCGCGAGCCGCACGAGCGGTTCGTCGTCGACGATCATGACGTTGTACATCTGGACGCTTCCCCCTCCCGTCTGTGGTCCGCCGAGGCATGCCGGCGGTGTCTCCCTCTCCATCCATAATCGCATTCGTTCAGCTTGTTTCTTCAAGTCGCTCGTGGTGGCCAGCCTTATCCGCAAGCCCGCACCGTCGCCGCGGATATCGCCTTCCGGACCTGCCGCCTATCCCTTCACCGCGCCGTCCATCAGCCCTTTGAAGATGAGCCGCTGGAACACGAGGTAGAACAGCGCGCTCGGCAGCAGTACCAGCATAATGCCGGCGCACAGCGCGGATAAGTCGGACGAGCGTTCGCCAACGAACGTCATGAGCGCGGTTGGCAGCGTCGCCAGCTCCCGCTTCGGCATGTAGAGCGTCTGTACGTAGATGTCGTTCATGATCGTCACGCTCTTCAGAATGCCGAGCGTCGCCGTCGCGGGCAGCAGCAGCGGGAAAATAATCGAGCGGAACACCCTCGTGTACGACGCGCCGTCGAGCATCGCGCTTTCGTCGAGCTGAGTCGAAATTTTCTGCAGAAATTGCGTGTAAATATAGATCTGCATGATATCCGTCCCGATGTAGATCAGCAGCGGACCGGACAACGTGTTGTACAGATTCAAGCCGTGGATGAGCTGGAACCGCGCGATCTCCGTCGTGTAGGAGGGGATGATCATCGCGAGCATGAAGAGCAGCAGCACCGGCTTGCGCAGCCTGAAATCGAACCGGTTCAGCACGTAAGCGGTCATCGTGCCGAGCAGCGCGTTGCCGATCAGGCTGCCGAACACGAGAAAGGCGGTGTTCCGCAGACCGAGCAGCATATTGCCTTCCTTGAATGCAGTGGCGTAGTTGTCCCAGTTGAACCAGTTGGCCGGGAGGGAGAACGGAGACGTCGCCGCCAGCTCCTCCGCCGTCTTGAACGAGCCGAATAAGACGAGCAGGATCGGAACGAAGACGAGCACGCACATGACGCCGAAGAACAGATAATAGCCGCCGTCCGCGAGCAGTCGACGCGCGCGCGCCGACGATCGGGCAGGAGCAGCGGCCGGCCGGACCGGCTTGGCTTGCCCCGCTTGCTGCAGTTGACTCATGCGCGTTCACTCCTGTCTTTCACGATCCAATTTTGCAGCGACGAGAAAATGACGATCAGCACGAGCAGGCTGACGGCCATCGCCGACGCGAGCCCGTAGTTGTTGTACGTGAACGCCGTCTGCAGCGAGAACAGCCCGAAGGTGCTGCTCGCGGTGCCAGGTCCGCCGCCGGTCATGACGTACGGAATGTCGTACTGAAGGAGCGCGCCGGAGACGTTCATGAACAGGATGATTTCCATGACCGTTCGGATGCCGGGAATCGTGACGTAGCGCAGCTTCTGCCAGAAGCTCGCCCCGTCCAGCTCGGCCGCCTCGTACAGATCGTTCGGAATCGACTGCAGCCCCGCCAGCATGAGAATGATGTGGACGCCGGCGAACCGCCACAGCGACACGACGATAAGCGAATAGTTGACGACGCCTAAATCGCTGAGCCATCCGGTAATGAGCGATTCCAGGCCGATCGCCTTCAGCAGCTCGTTGAGCGGGCCATTGATCGGACTGTAGATATAGCTGAACATGTAGGCGACCGCGATCCCGTTGATGATATAGGGCATGAGCACCGTGAACCGGAAGAACCCGCTCCCGCGAATCTCGCGGTTCAGCAGCACCGCCGTCAGAAGCTCCACGGGAATGAACAGCGTATGGACGACGAAATAAAGGCCGTTGTTGCGGATCGCCTGCCACGCTTCGGGAAAATCAAACAGCAGCTTCCCGTAATTGTCCAAGCCGATGTAGTGCATCGCCGGGCTGTACCCGTCCCAGTTCGTGAAGCTGTAATGGAACAGCTGGATCGTCGGGTAAATCAGGAAGTAGAGCAGCAGCGCGACCGGCACGGCCAGGAAGGAGAAAATAACCAGCCTTCTGCTGCTCGCCAAGCTCAGCTTCATGGGTTCGCTTCGACGGCCTTCGCCCACTTGTTGTTCAAGTCGGACTCGACCTTGTCGATTCTCTTGCCCGCGAAAATCTCCTGGGCGGCCAGCTTCGGATCATACTGCGCGGCGCTGCTCACTTTGGCGTACCCGGCATCCGTGCCGTCGTAGACGAACGGCTCGTACGGATTCGCCGCCGTCCATTTGTTGAAGAACGGCAGGTCGCTCTCGATTCCGTTCACCGTCGAGAATTGCTGCACCTTCGTAATGTACTCCGGATAGACCTCCGGGCTGAACATCCAGTCCAGGAACGCCTTCGCCTCTTCGACGGATTCGGACTTCTTGTTGATGCCCACGTTCATGTCCGACATCGTCAGCGACGTCAGCTTCTCGCTCGTCGCATTCCGGAAAGGCAGCGGGAATACCGCGAGGTCGTCGTCGGCTTTCACCTTCTCCATGTAGGACGCGTAGTACCATTGACCGAGCGCGATCATCGCCGCCTTCTTCGCCTCGAACTGCTGGGTGGACTGGTCGAACGAGATCGAGAGCGCATCCGGTCCCGCATACTTCTTGTCCGCGATCTCCTTGACGATCTTCGCGATCGTATCGAACGTGCTGCCGGCCGCGAACGGCGCCTTCTCCTTCGCGATCTTCGCCAGGTAGCCCGTGTCGCCGGATAGGACGTGCGGGCCGAACTCCGTCAGCGGGTAGAACGTCCAGTTGTCTTTGCCGCCGATCGAGAGCGGAGTGTACTTGCCGTTAGCTTTGATTTTCTCCATGAGGGCCATGAATTCCGGCATCGTCTGCGGTACCGCCAGATTCAGCTCTTCGAAAATGCTCGGGTGGTAATACACGAACTCCGCGAACGAGACGAGCGGCACGCCGAGCACCTTGCCGTCGATCTTGGTCGGGTACTTGTTGTTCTTCGCCGCATCCAGTTCGTCCAGCGGCAGCAGCGCGTCTTTGTAAATTTGGAAATGATTCTGCTTCAGGAAGAACAAATCCGGCAGATCCCCTGCCGCCAGCCGCACCTTCAAATATTGGCCGCTGTTGTCCGGCACCTTCTCCACTTCGACCGTCACGTTCGGCTTGATCGCCGTATACGCTTTCACTTTCTCCGTCCAAAAATCAAGGTCGGTCTTCGTGTCCCACATCGCGAGTTTCAGCTTGACCGGCTCCGCGTTGTCCGCTTCGTCGTCCGCTGCCTGGTTCGCGCTTCCATTCGCGCTTCCTTCCGTCGTGCCGTTGCCGGCGTTCGCGCCATTGTTGCCATTGCCGCCGCTGCAGCCGCTAAGCGCAGCCGCGAGTACGAGCAGCAGCGTCATCAGCGCGAGCATAACCCGCCGCTTCTGTCTGTTGTTCATCCGCATGACCCTCCGTTATGTGATAGTAGGTGATTGGAACCTGATCCCATCATAAGCAAAAGCGGGGGCCGCCTTAATGATCGTTTTTGATGTCGGCATGATCTTTTTTGAACGATGCCCAGACTCGACCGGATGACGGCGCGGGCGCCGCTTCGGCCCTATTTTGTCCGTCTGCCTCTCCCGCCTCGTCGCCATGCGCCAGCGCCGGCACCCGGATATGGAAGGCGGTGCCCTCCTCCAGCCGCTCGATGCGCAACCCATAGCCCGCGCCGTAGTGGAGCTGTATCCGCTGGTGCACGTTGTGGATGCCCATGCCGCTGAACGCGCCCGTTTGGCTTTGGCGCTCGAAAGCGCCGACCTGCTCGGCGGTCATCCCGCTGCCGTTGTCGGCGATCGTGATGGCGAGCGCGCCAGGCTCCGCATCCATTGCGATGCGAATGATGCCGCCGTCGGTCCGGCCTGCGAGTCCGTGCACGATGCAATTTTCGAGAATCGGCTGAAGCAGAAGCTTCAACACGTATAGACGCTTCGTCTCCTCCTCGACGTCCCACCGCACCTCGAACTTGCTGCCGTACCGAGTCTCCATAATGTAGATGTATTGGCGCAGGTTCTCGATTTCGTCCGCGACCGGGGACAAGCTGCCGCCCCGGTTGAACGAGGAGGAGAGGAGACGGATGAGCGCGTGCGTCATGTCGTGAATATTGCCCGCCTTGCCGATGAGCGCCATCAGCCGGATCGCGTTCAGCGTGTTGATCAGAAAATGCGGGTTGATCTGCGCCTGCAGCGCCGCGAACTCCGCCTTATGCTTAGCCTGCTCCTCCTCCTCGCGCTCCCGCATGAGCCGTTTGATCTGCTCCATCATATGGTTGAACGTGTGGCCGATCGTGACCATCTCGCGGCTGCCGGACGTCTCGATTTTCGTGTTGAGGTTGCCTTGCATGACGCGGGACATTTTGATGACGAGCAGCTGGATCGGCTTGGTAATGCGATGGGCGAAATAGAAGGAGATGACCAAGAACAGCAGCACGATCATGACGGTTGCCCCCATCGCGAACCGGAACATTCTCTCGTAGTTGGCCGTCACGTCGCGATATGGAATCTCGTACACGACGCGCCAATCGGCGCTGCCGACGGAGGCGTAGGCGAACATCGTTCCCGTCCGATCGGGATGATCGACGTAGGTGCCTGCCCGGCCGGCGAACATCCGGGCGGTCAGCTCGAGCGGCCATCTTGTCTCGCCCGTCGCGTTGCTGGAGGCGATCATCGAGCCGTCGCGGGCGATGATCGCCATCGGGGAGGAGCGGCTGTACGGATTTTGGCGGAGCAGGCTTTCGAAAGCGTCGCGGCTGAACAGCACGTACAGCATTTCGACCTCGTGCATGCCCTGCAGCAGACTCGGCGAGATGGCCGCGGCGATGCTGCGATTGTCGGTTAGACCGTACAGCACGTCCGCCTGCATGCCGAGAAAATGAACGCGGTCCGGATCGTCCATCGTCTGACGGTACCAGCTCGCGCCGCGGATCGAGGCTTCGGGCATCTTGGCGTCTTTCAAATACGCGTAGGTGCCGCCATGCTTGAACATGAACTGGATCGCCTGAACGTGGCCGGACATCGACAGCCCGTATTTATCGAGCGTCTTGAGCAGCTCGCTGGTGATCTGCTGGCGGCTGTCGTCGCTTGACCGGTGGATGATCGTCGCGCGGCCGAGCACCTCCTGGTCCATGCCGACCGCGGCGGCGAACGTCGCCGCCTTGGCAATCTCTTGTTCGGCCGTATAGGCAATGGCGCGCACGGTCTGCTCCGTCCGCTCCGTCGTCTGCCGGAGCAAGTCCTGCTTGTACGCCTGCAGCAGCACGGCGCTGATGAAGCCGATCGGCACGACGACTACGGCGAACACGAGCAAGTAGAGAAAGGTCGAGATTTTCCAAGGCTGACGGCTGAAGTGGGGCATCGGCATAATCCTCTCGCTTGGGGGTGGGAGAACGGCCGAGGCGTTGTCGGCAGGTCCTCGGTAGGTCCTCGGTAGGTACTCAGTAGGGATTTCGGCAGGGATTTCGATTATGTACGGAAATGGTAGCCATAGTCTACCATTCCCCATGGGGACCGGTATAGTAGACATGGAGATTTTGGTGCATGACGTGCCCATGGAAGACGGTTGCGCAGCTAGATTAGGCGGAGCCGCGCAAATAGTAGCACCGGCGCCGCTATTGCGCGGCTCGTTGCGCTTCCGAGCTCAATAGTGCGTGGGCGACGCTATTGCGCGGCACCACTATGCTGCCGAGTCTACTGCGGTTGCAACCGACTACGCCCAGGCCGCTGTCAACCGGGCCAAAATAACAATAGAGCAGGCCGCCTTAGCAGCCTGCCCGCTCCTTTCGTTCCGCGCTCCCCAATATGCAGTCCGCCTACCAGTAGCCCTTGATTCCGCGCTCCAGCCGAACGAGCGCTTCCAGGTAATAGTAGTCGCCCCATATCATATAGTCGTCCGGCGCCCGATCGCCGCGTACATGGTAGGACCCATGCCGAAGCAGTCCTACCGCGCCGGGTATTGCGCGCGTGGAGTAGTTCTCCGCAAGCGACGTCATCATCGCATGCAGCGCTTCCGATAATTCGCCGCGGTCCGGATCATCGGCCGGCAGCAGCTCGAGCAGCTCCAGGATGCCGCATGCCGTTATCGCCGAGGCCGAGCTGTCGCGAGGCGTGCCCGCTTCGACCGTTACGTCGAAATCCCAGTAGGCGACATGGTCCTCCGGAAGATGCGCGATGAAATACTTCGCCAATCGTTTGGAGGCGTCCAAATAGATGTTTTCGCCCGTATACCGATAGCTGAGCGCGAACCCGTACACGCCCCATGCTTGACCGCGGGTCCACGTCGATCCGTCTTGATACCCCTGATGCGTGCCGCCCCGAAGGGCGCTGCCGGTCTCCGTATCGAAATAGAACGTATGATAGCTCGAGCCGTCGCCGCGCACGAGGAAACGCAGGCTTTTGCGCACATGCTGCACGGCGATGTCGTAATACTTCCGATCCCCGGTCTGCTCATGCGCCCAGTAAAGGAGCGGCAAATTCATCAAGCAGTCGATAATGATCCGCCCGCCGTTCTGCGGATCGTCTTCCTGGCCCCACGCCTGCAGCGCGCCGTAAGTCGGCCGGTAGCGAAGCAGCAGTTTGTCCGCCGCCTCCAATGCTAGCTGACGTGCCTCCTCGCTTCCCGTCACCCGCCATTGCGCGACCGCCGAGAGCGAATAGAGAAACCCGATGTCGTGATGGTCGAGCACGATATGATGGTCCAGCCGATGCCGGTAATGGGCGAGCTGCTCCTCCGCCGATGTTTTGAAGAACGAATCCCCGCCGTATTCATACGCCAGCCACATCATGCCGGTGTAGAACCCTTCGATCCAGTCGTCGTTGCCGCCCCATTCGTATTTCTGCCCTTCGGTAATATGGGGGAATTGCCCCGGATGATTGCGGATATTGCCGCGCAGCGTTGCCAGCGCCGATTCGATTGCGTCCTGCCACATGCGATTCACCTCGTCCATGAAATAATGATGCATCTTTACTTAATAAGCGTAACCGTCACCGCGCCGCCGCTTCGCCGGATCCAGACGACTTCGCCGAACACCTGCGTCCCGTCGACCACGTACGAATCGATATGACGACCTGGTTTGCGGTGACAGATAAGTATGATATGTTCCTCCGCGCCATCGCCAGTGCTGCCGTTCGCAACATCCGGTCCTGCCAACCCGCCGATTGCCGCTGCCGGCGCGACAATGCGAACCGCCTCGGCTGCCGAATCCGCAACTTTGTCGCCCGTGTAGGTGAATACGTCCACCGGCTCTACGGAAGGCACTTCCGTTGTGCCCGGCCGCATCGGGAAAATCACCTGGAGCATGGAGCTAAAGCCGCATCCCGCCAGCTTGTAGGCAGCTGCCATGTTCGTCTCCAGCCGGTTGTATTCCCGCGATATCCGGCTCTCCCGCAGCTCGCAGGTTAGACGCGACGGGTGAACCGGGATGATGCGCACCCCCGCCGCCTCCGCAGTGGCGAACGTCCCGCACGCCAGACCTTTCGCGTCCACTGTCGCTTCATCGCCCGGCCAGAAGTGAAAATGCTGCGCGAACTCGTGCTCGCCCGCGCACGCGAAGCTGTCGCTAAGCAGCCAGAAGCCCGGCTTGATGAACACGATCCGACGAAGCGGCACCACGGGGTCCGCCAAATGCATATAGCCGTCATGACTGCCCTCGACGTAATCGAATTCCGTCTCCGATGCCCACTGCACGCCCATCGGCTGAGCTACGCGGCCGCTTGCCCACGTATCGACGTATTCGGTGAAGTCGACCCCGTCCACCGTCGTCGTGTTGTGCGCATCGCACTGTTTGAGTGCGCGTCGCCATTCGGTATGATCCCCGTAGTTGTACCGTCCGGAATCCGTGAGCAGGTCGCGCCCGTACGCATGGACGTCAACATGAAGCATATCCGCATGCCCGTGCCCGCCGCCCAGAAAGCCGCAGTGAAAATACAAATATGCCGCCTGCTCCGTCCAATCCGAACGCATGACGTAGTTGCCCGATGCCGTGAACGGCTTGGATACTACCGAAGGCTCGTGCGGCGTCAGACGGCCATAAGCGCGAACGCCTTCCATGCCGAACGTCCAGGCGTTATCGAAATCCAGCCGGTCGAACCCGCCGAAACGCAGCGTCTCGTCCTCGAACAACAGCGCGCCCGCGGTCAGCAGATCCCGCAGATCGTTGTCATCGCTGTCGCCCTGCAGCGGCTGATGATGGTTCGGCTTCGCGATGTGCAGATCGGCGTACAGCATCCGGCGCGCCGTCTCTTTGATCTTCGGCTCGGCCGCAATCCCGTTGTTCCGGGCGAGAATAAGATAATCCATATACCCATGCAGCACCTCGTTGTGGTACATTGGCGATTGTTCCCAATGCAGCCCTTCCTTCGTCGCCTGCAGCAGCGTCGACTTCAGCCGTTCCGCGCTCATCGTCCGCCAGTTCGCCGCTTCCTTCCACGCGGGCATGAAGACCGACAGCCCGAACAGCCCGTGATTCTCCAGCACGCCCCAGTTGCTGATCCGCTTCCATCCCTCGCACGGCGCGGAGGCGATATATTCGCCGTGCTCATGCAGCGATTGCAGCATCGCCGCCAGCAGCTCCGGGGTAAAATGCGGACTGCGCTTCACGTACTGGAACGCCTTGATCCAATTCTCGCATCGCAGCCCGGCTTCGATCGTGCGCCAAGCGAGTCCCGGCGCATCAAGCGTCGCCGGCACCGGATTGTTCGCGATCCAATGCGCCATCTGGCGGCACAGCGCCTCGGCATATTGCTCGTCCCCCGTCAACGCATAAGCCTGCCCAAGCGCAATCCAGTACCGGTGGCGATTCAGCATGTACGTCCATTCCGGGTCCTGAGCCGGCACATGATGCCAATCGATCGCGCCGTTCTCGAACACGACCGGCTCGTTCGCCCGCTCCATGTCCCATGGGAAACGGAACACGAACGTGTCCCTGATGACCTCGTTCGCCGTCTCCATGACGAGCGCAAGCTCGTGCGACTCCAGCTCTCTTACATAGGCGACGAGCTCCTCGAGCTCGTCATCCCGAAAATAGAGGCGAGGCGTGCCGCGGTTCGCCATATATGTATGCAGGGCGTCAAGCGCACTAGTCTCGTCTCCGGCCGCAAGCGCTGCCCGCACGGCGAGCAGCTCCCCCCGATCCAAATCCAGGCTGCCCGCCCATGCCGCGCGTTCCTTAAGTTCCGCCATTTCTATTGTTCCGCCTTCCGTAAATATCTCCGTTGTTCCATCTCCGCACGCAAATCGCTCTCCCGCACGACTCCCTGGCATGCCGAAGCAGCGCCGCGCCGATCGACGCGGCGCGCGGCAGACGCTGCCGATGTCTCCCGGGATCGTGCCGCAAGCCGGCCCGCGCGCCTTTCGTTATTCCGCGAGCTCCAGCTCCAACACCGTATTGCGCGCATCCGGCAGCTCATATGTCGCATGCACCGGCAGGGCGAAGTTGACGAACGCGTCATGCGGGAACAGCTCGGCATTCCACGGCCGCGCCAGATGCAGCTCCGAACCATCCGCCAGCAGGCGCGCTTGTTTAACTCGGCCCTCGAGCCCCTGCAGCAGGACAGCTCCGATGCTTGGCTCGAACAGATGCGCGTACAGCTTGTTCCCCCGGCAGGTATAACGTCCCCACTCCGGCTTCGCCAGATCTGCGCGGCCGCAGCCGTAGATACTTTCGCCGTTCCGTTCTAACCAAGCGCCGACCTCCCGTAGAATGGCGAGCGACTCGTCCGGGATCCGGCCTTTCGCGTCGGGACCGACGTTCAGCAGCAGATTGCCATTCTTGCTGACGCATTCGACCAGCTTGCGGATGACGGTCGTCGCCGATTTGTACGCTTTGTCCGCCGGCGCGTAACCCCAGTTATTGTTCAGCGTGATGCACGCTTCCCACGGAATCGGCCCTCCGCTGTCGCTCGTGATGCCCGCCGGCGGCACGATCTGCTCCGGCGAGGCGAAGTCGCCCGCATAGAGCGACGGATGATCGGTATAAATGGTGCTTTGGCGCTCGCCGTTCACTTCCAGCCGATTGTCGATCAGCATGTCCGGCTGCAGCTCGCGAATCATGTGCATCAGCTCGGTCGCGCGCCATTTCTCCCCGGACAGCTCGTCGTAAGAGAAGTCGAACCACATGATGTCCAGCTTGCCGTAGCCCGTCAGCAGCTCCCGAATTTGGCCGTGCATGTAATCGAGGTACCGTTCGAATTGCTCCGGTTCGCGGGCGTACGCAGGGTCGTCCCGCATCGGATGATGCCTGTCGCCGTAGGCGGGATAGTCCGGATGATGCCAGTCGAGCAGGGAATAGTACAAGCCGACCTTGAGACCTTCCGCCCGGAATGCCTCCACGAACTCACGCACGAGATCGCGCCCCGCCGGCGTGTTCGTCGCCTTGTAGTCCGTGAGCGCGCTGTCGAACAGACAGAAGCCGTCATGATGCTTCGCGGTCAGCACCGCATATTTCATCCCTGCCTGCTTGGCTGCCCTGGCCCATGCCGCAGGATCGTAGCCCGTCGGATCGAACTGGTCAAAATATGGCTGGTACGCCTCCACCGGCATGCGCTCAAAGCTGCGCACCCACTCGCCGCGCGCGGGTATCGCGTATAATCCCCAATGGATAAACATGCCGAATCTCGCTTCGCGGAACCAGGCGGTGCGCGCATCGCGCGCTTCTAGTAAGGAATGCTGCATCGTCGAACCCTCCCTTGTTTTCTTCATTATAGGGAGCGTCAATCGGGGAGCGGAATAACCAAAACGAACTTCCGCGTGCACATTCTTTACCTTTTGTCTTTGAGCGCGGGCCGAAGCGTTCGCATACGCCTGCCGTCGTCGTGTAATGAAAAAGACGTCCAGCGGACCACGCGGCCCGTTGGACGTCTCTGTTTAAGTAGTGCTTGGTTCGCTGCTTACTTGTACGGCATGCGTATTCGTCTCGTGCACACCTTGCGCGTTGCGCGCTCGGATCAGCACTTGATACATTTTGGCTGGATCCAGCCCGCTCACGGACGTTTGATAAGGGAATCGGTCCGCGCGATCGCCCGCCCCTGCATAATCCGATGGAACATCCGGACGAACGGTCTCGACGTATGCCGCGTCGCTCTGCTGCTTCAAATCGCGCGCCATATCGAAAGGAGTCCCTTCTTTGACGTACAGGGAATACCGGATCGGACGCGCTTGCGAATGAGCGAGATCCCATTGCACGATCAGCTTGCCGTCTTCGAAGAACGCCGCCTGCGCGCCTTCACGCGGCGCCTCGTACGGTTGGCCGAACGCCGGCGTCTTCGTGCTGCCCCAGACCGGCCTTTCCGCTTTCGCCGGCATGTAGTCCTTCACGAACGTATTGATATCGGTTAACAGCCGGTTCGACAGGTAGTGCACCATACCCAGTTGAACCGCGGCTTCGTTAATATCGTCGGTCAGCATCCGAGGACCGGACGCCAATGGCGAGCGATGAAGCGCCTGCTGGAGCTGTCCGCCCGCAGGGCCTTCCGCGTAACCGAGGCTGAGGACGCGGAAGCCGTCTGGCCGGTCGGCTTCGGCCAGCAGCTTCTGGGCCGCGTTATATTTGTTATCCGCGAAGAACGTGGCATTATAATATTCATCTGCGCTGTTGTTCAATCGGAAGCTCTCGAACATGACGAAGTCCACATATGGCCGAAGCGTATGCTCGTAAGCGCCCAAATCCGGATTGTAGAAGAACAGCCCGCGATTGGCCGCCAGCAGCGCCGCCGGGTATTGCTGCGACAACTTCTGGATGAACGCTCGCGTACCCGGAGCGGTCCATTCGAATTCGCTCTGATTCCAGCTGGAGGCATTCGTATACGAGTTAGGGGCCGCGGTATCCAGCGTATCGATAAACAAACCGTCGAGTCCGTACCCCGCGCCATAGTCCGTCCCTAACAGCTCTCGAATTCCTGACACTTTGTCCTGCTTGAGCGTCATGTTGGATAGAACCGTGTACCAGAGCGGGTGGCCAATATTCACGAACGCGCCGTTGAAATTCGCGTTGAAATCCGGCACGCGATTGGCGCCCTTGCCATTCGTCGTGAAATTGTCGTTTAAATAGAACGGAGCGAAACCGCCGCCTGTCAGCTTGCCGACAACGTCGATCGGCCCTTTAAGCGAGCCCCCATCCGGATAAGGCGCACCTTGACGCGGATCGACCGCCGGCCCCGTGCCATCAAGGACGAAACGCTTGTCCTTCTTCATCTGAGCCGGGGTTAAGCCGATTGTCCGCGAATCCTCGCCGGCTGAAAGATAACCGAGCACAATAACGTCGTCGTCCGCGCGGTGAGGATCTTTCCCCATTCTTAGTCTAGCGACCTGCCGGGACGTAATTCCGGCTCGGGTATCTAGGATGATGAGCTTGTACTGGCTCTTGACCCGATTCACCAGCGCATCCGTCCAAGCGCCGTAGTAAATGAGATAATTATCGATCCGCTCGCGTGCATTCGCCTTCGCCTCCGGCTTGTAGCCACGTAATTCGAACGTCTCTGTCTTGCCGCTGGCGTCCGTCACTGCAAGCTGGACATCCGCGCCATCGTTCGGCTTTAATTTGTCGGCAAGCCTATTCCAAGTCACCTGGTAGGTTGCCAAGCCGGCGGCGGCCGCGGTAATGGTTGACTTGCTCAGCGTGCCGGCACGGTATGCCGTTTGGCCGGCGGTCTTGATGCGCAGCGACACCCGGTACGTACCGGGCTTGGCCGCGCGATATTCGAAGCGCAGCTTCGTTGCGTCTTGCTGGACGCTTGGCAGCGGGTAGAGCAAGAGGCTGGCGTCACCCGACGCATCGGCATGGCCGGCCGCTCCACCCACATGGATCGGGGCCAGCGCGATCAAGCAGGCTAGCAATAAGGTTGAAAGTCGTCTGGATGTGCGCATTTACGTTTGAATATCCTTTCCGTGCGTCTATTTTCACCGAACAATACTCTACCTTTTTTACCACACTTTAGGACATAAGCGCTAGTTATTTCGGACCAGCAACCAAAGCCCGCAGCTTGTTCGCCTGTTCCGCCGGGATCGAATAGCCTTGGCTCGTATTCTCCAAGTCGACCAGCAGGCCGTTCATGGTCCGGTCGGTTCCCAGCGCGATGTGGTAGCGCTTCGTCGTCTGGTTCCGGTAGATCAGGTTCAAGTCGTACTGCGCCATGTAATTGAGCTGTCCGGCCATCCGCTCCGCGCTCTTGACCGCTTCGATGAACGCGTTGATCGGTTCCGGCTCCACGGACTGCCAGTCGACGCAGCCAGGGTTCGGCAGGCCTTGATGGCACAACAGCTCGACGGTCACGATCTCGTCTTCCCGCAAATTCTGATCCTTCGGCTCTGCCGGCGGGCCGTACCTGCTGTTCCAATTGGCGACCCACTCCTTGTAGGACAGCCCGGTGACTTCCTCCAGCGTCCGCCCCTCGACGGAGTAAGGCGCGCCGATCCGCATCTCTTCGCCCTCGTTCACCGGGAACGACGTGCCGCCGATCACTTTGCCTTCGGACATGAGCACGACCAGTTGGATATTCGCGCGATACGTGGCTTCGAGCGGATGACCGTTCACGGTAAATCCGTATTCCGTAATCTCCTTGCCGATATAAGCATCCGGCGGCACCAGCTGCACGCCCCACGTCTGCATGTTCATCGCGGACTCCAAGCCGCTCCCGTACAGCTTCTCTCGGGTCAGCACGTACTGGTTCAGCAATCCTTCCCGGGACAGGACGTTGTAACGATGGCCTTCTATATACGTCTCCGCCTTCTTCTCGTCGTTCGCCGCATTATCGGTGCAGCCCGCGATGAGCAGGATCAGCGCCCCGATAACGATACCGATCGTCCGATGTCGAATCATGTCGTTCCCCCTTCTCGATTTGCCCCTACGGCATATAGCCGCCAACCTATTCGTTCGCCATCCCACCGCCTTTACGTTCACTGTTTGTCTTGCACAAGACTTATTTTACCAAATCTTACTTTCAAGAAATAATATTTTTTGAGGCTGCCCATGAAAAAAACTGCCCTCGCAGGCAGTTTCGCTCTTAAACGTATGTAGGTTCACGCTTCATGGCGGAAGGCGCGTCAAGACTTCTTCTTCGTCGCCTGCTCCATGTTCTCGGCCACCCGGAAGCGGACGATGGCACGCACAAGATCGATCGGCAGCGGCTCTTCCAGCGGAAATGCAATCGATCCTTCGGCTCCCTTGTAAGCGGACAGCTCCTCATGGAAGGCCGCGATTCCGCTCGGCGACGGGTCGAATCCGATGTGGTTCTTAAAACCGGCGAATTGAACCAGGTTGCCGTGCAGCTCGAACGTTGGCCTCTGATCGGTCATCTTCTCCGTCGCCTCCGGTGCCGCCTCCTTGATGACGTCTCTCATTGCCTGAAGCCGCTCCCGGATACCCGTCGGGAACCCGGCGATATAGGCGTCGATCGTGCCAGGCGCGTGCTTGGTTTCTTCCATTGACTCCACTCCTTATCCGCCCTTCTACCACCGCCGATCAAGAACGGTCTTGATTGGACTGCTTGGTCTCCAATAACCGCTGGAGCGAAATATGAATCGCCCGGAGATACGAAATAATCGAGATGAAGCCGATTACGATGACGATACCGAGGAATTCCATCCTTCTCGCCTCCCGTCTTGGTGGTTCAAGGACCCCAGAATAGCGTGCCGATAAACATATACAACCCAAATGCGAAAAATGCCAACACATTCACGCCGATGACGAGAATATCCTTCGCGGAATCCGATTTCTTGAACGCGATACTGGCCAATACGACCCCGATCGGAGGCAAAAGGAAAGTGGCGAGGAGGCCGAAGCCGTCATAAGAATGCCTATCGGTGATAAGGAGGCCGTCCACGAAAAAGGCCGCAATCGCGGCCAGCGCCAGACCTATAGCGATCATACGAAGCTTGCTCAGAACGATCATCTCACTCCCTCTGCTTATTGAGGATTCATTCGTGCCAATTCCTGCATAATGCCGTTTGCCGTTATGCATACTACTTACTGGTAAATGTTGAAGAACCGCTAGTCGCTTACGAGGAGGCTTCGTCATGATAACCCGAATCTATATTTTATTCACGGCGCTAATGGCTTCGATGCTGACGCTGCTCGATACGCTGCTTAATCAACGCTCCATCTGGTTATCGGTCAAGCAGCTCTTCCCGATCGCCGTCCCTGCGGCAGGCTGGTTCATTGCCTCCCTCTTCGCGTTCGGATTCGCCTGGGTGATCGGCAGCGATGTGCGTCTGCGGAGGAAGACGCACAAGGAACCGCGATGAGAGTACCTTGACGCTTTGCGGGTGAGCATGAGAAATCGGCGATGGAAAGCCGTCCTGATTGCCGGATTGTCAGCCCGACAATCCCCGCAGCCGATCGACGGCCTGAGTGACCCGCTTATCCTTGAACGCCCCTTCCGCGTTATAGAAAATCAGCACGCTTCCCACTTCGTATCGTTCATGATCAACCACGCTTGCGGCCGCCGTTTTGTTCTCAAACTGTTGAACGGCCTTCTCTACTTCCTTGGCGGAATTCAAGATATAGACGCTTACTAGCTGATCGCCGTTCACGGCAAATCCTTCGGGCGCGACGCCGCTAAGCGTCATGCGAAAGATGCTCTTCGGTGCCAGATCCGGCGCAGGGATAAGCGGAATGCCCTCCCGATCAAAGCTATCTTTAACCTGCTCCAGCGTAATGAGATTCGGTTGCTCGTCGCACCCGGTTAGCGCGAAGCAAAGCGCGAGCAGCAGCCACATTTTTATCATGAGCTCCCTCCTTCACTTTCCTTGACGGCCGGAACGTACGATTGGTCGGTATTTCCAGAACGATCCAACCCGCCACCCATTTCAGAATTCGCTTCATTCGATCCCCTTCCTACAAATAAGGCACAACCCACTGCACCCAATAGGCCGCCGGCAGGAACAGCGCTTGCGCGAACAGCGTGCCGCACAGCCGCGAAAGCATGAGCGCGCCGAACAGCTGATTGACCGAAGCGAGCGCCGCCTCCTTTCGCAGCGCGCGATCCGTCATCAACGCCACCTGCGGATCGATCAGCACGGTGAGCAGAATCGTCGCCAGGCCGTTGATCAGTCCCGACGATTGAGAGATGCCGATACTGTATGGGCCAGGCAGCGCGGACGCGTACAACGCCGCCAGCACACCTACCGTATACACCCCCGTGACGATGGCATTCAACGTCATCAGACGGAGCGGAAGCCTACCTTGACGGAATCGCCGCACCATCGCCAGCCGCGGTCTGCGAATATGGCGCACGCTATGCCGAATCGCCTCGGCGCGAATGAGATTGCGCACCATTCCGGGAACGGAACCCGCTTTCTCCAGATGGTCGATCATCCGCGCCGATAGCTGCGTGAACGTGGGGAACAGCGCAATCGCGATGAGCGTCCCGATCGATGCCCCGCCGATAATAAGACGGAAGCCCCCGGCCAAATCAAACTCCGCGTGACGCTTCGCGAAGTCCACGATCTTCCCCGTCATCGTCCCCTGCGCAATATTCGACGTTCGCGAGACGAGCACGATCATGCCCGTCAGCGACAGCGCGATCGCCAGCCTCCCCTTTCGTATGCCGGCCATTCGGACCGCATACGACAGCGTCTCCGCCGCATGGATGGTCATCGTCAGCAGCGCGATGCCGATCAATCTCTCCGTCATGATTCGTCCTCCTATTCGCCATCACACTCCTCGATAGCATATAGAACGCGGAACCTTGCGAAAAAGAGAAACTTCCGGCGCCTCAATTTCATCTTATTGGCTGAATCCATCCAGAGACGTGCGATGAACGAGACCTGTCGTGATTTTCATATTCGGGGCATAGACGAGCGGGCTCTCGCGGTTGAATTGCTCAGAGAGGAGCAGCTCCGCCTTATACACGCGCAATGCTTCCTCTTCGGTAACGCCGCGGTTCGTTAGATTGGCCAGATAGGCCTGTTCTTCGCCGGGAGCCGACCCGATGCCCTCCTCCTTCAAAGCGCGGAATAGCGCTTCCGCCTGTACCGTCGCGCCCGCGGGATTCAAGAAATTAACCTTGTCGCTGACCCGGCAGTCGATGTCGAGCACGCCTAGCTGGCCGAGATAGACCGGAAGCTTCAAACCGATGTTGCCGTCTCGCCCGCCCCGATTCGCATCCTGCTCGTACAGCTTCTGCAGCACACCGAGCTGAACGACCTCTGACAGCGGATGACCCTCCACGTGATAGTTCGCCATGTTCCCGATCCAGTGCGGCTCGAAACAAACGATGCGTCCGCCGTCTTCCAACGTATCGACCATCTTGCGCAGCATCCCGCGGGGGTCTTCCATATGCAGCAGGAACGCGTGACAGACGGCCAGATCGAAGGTGCCTTCGATGTCCAGCGTCGTCAGATCGCCTACGATAAACTCGGCGGCGAACGGCGCGTCCTTGAACAACTCTCTCCCGTGCTCGATCAACCGGACACCCGCGTCGATGCCCGTATAGCTAGAACCCGCCGGGAGGAGCGGCATCAGCAGGGCGGCCAAATAACCGTAACCGCAGCCGAAATCGACGACGCGGACGGGACGAGTCAATTTCCATACGGATTGTACCAGGAACGCGAGATAGTCGTCGTTATAGTACAGCCCCCTTGTTTTGCGTAAGTATTCGATTTGGTTGTCCCAGAAATAATCGCTCATTCGGTTGTCTCCTTCGCATGAGGTACCGTCGGCCATTCGCGCTGCCGTACGCACAACGCCATTGGGCCAACGAATTGTTGTTTAGCGTGTATCCCATTTTTTTACATCCAATTATGCATTCTCCGCCGCCACTCCCATTCCTTCCTGCGATTAAGGAGAAGCCTCGATTTATGCGGACAATACCGGACTTGATCCTCAATAAAAAGAGGCGTCTCTCTTAAACTGGTACCCATACACTGGACACTTCAAAAAAAGTGTTTAGTGTATGGGTACCTTTTTGTATACTGATGACAACAGTGGGGGCGAACAAAATGAGCAAAAAACACTTCAATCAAATGGAACGAGAACGATTAGCTTTGAATCCTAACGTCTTACGGGTAAGCGAAAAGTCGATTACCTATGCGGATGAATTTAAACGTCTGTTCATCGATCAATATATGTTGGGACGAACGCCAAGGGAGATTTTCGAGGCAAGTGGGTTTGATGTGGAGATGCTCGGAATGAAACGAGTGGAACAGTGTGCGGATCGTTGGAAGAAGGCCTATGAGAAGGACGGTATTGTTGGATTAGCGGACTCGCGTAAAGAAGCCGTGCTGCGTCCCTCAAAACGTGTATTATCGCAAGAAGAAATCATCGCTAGGCAGGAAGCGAAAATTATTCTTCTAGAGGCTCAGTTGGCATACGTAAAA